>JBDLQR010000442.1:0-2840 GCA_039800485.1 Pseudomonadota bacterium | reverse complement strand
GATCAGATTGAAGACCGTGGTCTTGCCCGCGCCGTTGGGCCCGATGAGCGTGAACACCTCACCGCGCTTGACGTCGAAGCTGACCTTGTTGACCGCCACCACGCCACCAAAGCGGACCTGGAGGTCACGTGCCTTGAGCAGCACGTCGTCTTGCGAAGTCGTGGGAGTGCTCATTTCAGGCGATCCGACTTGGTAAAACTCTTCTGACGCTTGAACATGCCTTGGCGGTAGAAGGGAAACATCTGGAACCAGGTGCGGATCTTGAGCCACCGGCCATACAGGCCCATGGGTTCGAAGAGTACGAAGAACACCAGCACCAGCCCGTAAATGACGCCCTGCAGACCGGCTGCGCCTCCGATGTTCTCAGGCAGGAAATCCTTACCGACCGCGATCAGTTGGGGCATGGTGATCAGGAAGATCGCCCCGAGGAAGGCCCCATGGACGAAGCCCAGACCGCCCACCACCACCAGCAGCAGCAGGTCCACGGACTGGATGAGGCTGAACTGGTCTGGAGTGATGAAGCTCATCTTGTGCGCGTACAGGGCGCCTGCCACACCGGCCATCACCGCCGAGATCGCAAATGCCAGTCCCTTGTACCAGGCCAGATTGATGCCCATGGATTGGGCGGAGATCTCGGAATCCCGGATGGCCACAAAGGCCCGGCCGGTGGGTGCCCGCAAGAGATTGAGCACCGCCAGCGTGCTGACCACGCACAACACCAGGCACAGGTAATAGAACGAGGTGTCGTTATCGAACTTGAATCCAAGCATTTCCGGGGGCTTGACGGTGACTCCGGCATTGCCTCCGGTCACGCTTTCCCAGCGCGCGAATCCCTCTTCGACGATGAACCCGAAGGCCAGCGTGGCAATGCCCAGGTAGATGCCCTTCACGCGCAGGGCCGGCACACTGATGATCACCCCGGCGACGGCCGACAGCACCATGCCCAGGGCCAGTGCAACCGGAAAGGACAGCCCGAGATTCGTGAAATAGGCCTGCGCATAGGCGCCCACCCCCATGAACGCCGCCTGTCCGATCGAGACTTGTCCGGTATAGCCCGCCAGCAGCATCAGGCCCAGGCCGACGATCGAGTAGATCAGCACGAAGCTGAGTTGCGCCAGCCAGTACTCCTCGAGCAGCAGGGGAGCCACCAGCAGCACCACCATGAGGGCGCCGTACCAGAACCGATGACCTTCATGCTTGGCGAGCGCGACGTCCTGCTCGTAGCCGGTCTTGAAGACGAAACGCATGGATCAGACCTTCTTGCGCAGTTTCTCGCCGAACAAGCCATTGGGCTTGAACCACAGCATCAGTAGCACCACGATATAGGGCGCAACATCCTTGAAGCCCACCGGGAGATAAAACCCGGACAGCGACTCCACCACTCCGATGATCAGTCCGCCCACAATGGCACCAGGCAGGCTTCCGAAGCCGCCAACCACCGCAGCCGGGAAGGCCTTCAGGCCAATGAAGCCCATGTTGACATGCACAAAGGTGATCGGCGCGAGCAGCAGCCCTGCCACGGCGGCGACCGCCGAGGCCAGCGCCCAGACCAGCCCGTTGAGCCTTTGCACCGGGATGCCCATGTAGTACGCCGCGAGCTGGTTCTGTGACGAGGCCTGCATGGCGATCCCGACGGTGGTGTAGCGGAACACCGCATACAGAACGCCGCAGAGCAGTGCGGTGGCGCCGATGATGACGATCTGCTCCATCGAGACGATCAGCCCGCCGGCCGTGAGCATCTGATCCTTGAAGGGCACGGGGAGGGTGTGGGTATCGGTCCCGATGCCGGGAATCATCGTGATCAGGCCACGCACGATGTAGCCGATGCCGATCGTGAGCATCACGATCGTGAACTGGGGCTGGCCAAGGATCGGGCGAATGACCAGTCGCTCGGTCAGCAGGCCGAACAGCCCCATCGCGGCAATCGCGCTCAGGATCGCTAGCCAGAAGGGGAAATCGAGCATGGTCATGGCGGCCAGCCCGACGAAGCCGCCGAGCATCATGAGGTCGCCCTGGACGAAACTGACGGTTTCGGTGGCCTTGTAAATGAGCACGAAGCCCAGGGCGATCAGTCCGTAGATGCATCCCTGGGCGATGCCGCTGATGAGAAGCTGGAAGACCTGCAAGGTTGTCTCTTGTGGTTGAACTTTCGGTGCCTGTTCGGCCGAGCTTTTCGGGTCGAACTCAATCCCGGCGCTGCGTCAGGCAGATTGGGCCGGAATGTAGCACAGCAGATTTCGGAATGCTGCCGGTCGGGTCGTGCCACCGGACGTGGGTCGATCGTCCGGGGTGAGACCGGTGCCCCCGGGATGGGCCGGGTCAGCTCGTGACGAAGGACGCCGCACCAGTGGCGACCATGAGTCCGTCGTTGCCGTGCAGTTCCATGCGCGCGGAAGCGATGCGGCCGCCGAGTCGGGTGATGAAGGCCCGCGCCTCGTAGCGGGCCGCCTGACCGACCCGCAGATAATCGATCCGCAGATCGATGGTGCCGACCTTGCGGATCCGCAGGGCGATCTGATCGGCGGTTTCATGGCTGAACTTCTCGCCCAGCCCCAGCATGATGCCTAGCCCTGCAGTGGCATCGAGGACCGAGGCGGTCACCCCGCCGTGCAATCGGGGCGAGTTGAATTCGCCCACCAGATCAGGGCGCATGTCGAAGCACACGCGCGGGTCGAGCGGCTCGAAGGAGGTGATACGGATGCCCAGCAGCCGGTTGAAGCTCACGCGCTCCTCGAAGATCTCTCGGATGGTGTGATGCAGTCGCTCTTGTTCAGAGGCACTGCGGCGCGGGGGCAGGGGCTGCTGGCTCATGGGGGGAATCGGGTTGGCGCCTCCGGCAC
>JBDLQR010000441.1:0-7245 GCA_039800485.1 Pseudomonadota bacterium | reverse complement strand
AGCGTCGCAGCACGTTCTCGGTGATCCTCGACACGTTGTTGGTGTAGTCGGCGTGCGAAAGGCTACCGCACCAGGCCATCGAAGAAGCACTGAAGACTGCGCCCCCACGCCGGGTCGTGGCATAGGCAATATCAGCACGAACCAGCGGATTGTCCCTGCCTGTGATACCTGGATAGGCGAAGTACTGGTCTTCCGGCACGAGCATGGCACTGGCGGAATGTCCCAGAGAACTCGCCAGCAGCAACGTGTTGGGCGGCGTTCCGAGTGAGTAGTCGATGCGGTCCATTTCAAGGCCGGCTGCCCCACCGTTGACCAACCCGAAGTCACCGATGACTTCCGAAGGCCCCACACCCTCCATGATCCAGGCGATGCGGGGATCGCGCGCATCAGGCAATTGGTGGTAACCAGTGGATACATCCAAACCGTGCGCCGTGTATCCCGTTGCCCAGATCTTCTGTGGAGCACGCGCGCGGTGCCGCCAGATGCCACCGCGTTCACCCGTGGTGCTGTGATAAAGCTCGCCCGGTCGGGCACGCCAGGCTTGGTCTCCGCTTTCCCCCTTGCGGACCTCGATGAGCCAGGGCTTGTCTGGATGCTGGCTCGTGATCCAATAAAAACCATTGGCACCAAGGTACATGCCGCGACCACCGCTCGCGAAGTACTGCTCGTAGGCGTCCAGCATCTGCCCTGAACTGTATTCTGCGTGGGAGGGCGAGATGACCACAGCATAATGCCGCAGCAGATTGGCCCCTTCGCGATGCACATCGTGATCGGTGAGCACGTCGAACCCGAAGCCTTTCACGGTAAGCCAGTCAAGCAGGTGCAGATCCGCCGGGAACTGCCAGACCGAGCCGAACTCGTGCCGGTAATCGGGACGCAGATTAAGTATGGGCCGGTGCCAGCTGCTGTACTGGAAGCCGCGCCCGTCCCGATGATAGTCGTAGGTCGAGCAGCCGAATTCCGGCGTTTCGTTGAGTTCCAGATCAAGATCATCGAGGGTTGTCAGCACGCCCATCACGGCCTGGCCGGTTGCAGCGTTCTGCAATACCTGGGAATTGGCGTAGGCCATGTAGCTGAAAGTGGGCAGCACCACCGCGATGGCGGCCCGGCGCTGTCCTTCCGCGGGCACCACAAAGAAGGGCACACGATCTACCTTGTCGCCCTGCTCCAGGCGCAAGGCATAGGCACCACTCGGCAGGTTGCGCGGGATCTGGAGTTCGATCGAGGGCGTCCAGCGGCAATCGTCGAGGCTGTCTTCGTGAAACCAGAGAGCACCGTACTGTTCGGGACAATGAATAAAATGTTCCTCACGTCCATCCCAGTTCCAGCCGGTCATGCCGCGATCCGGCTGATTCACACACTGGCCGTGCAGGCCGTTACCACTGACGTCCATCGCGAGGTCATGGGTGATGCCGTCGCGAGAGGTGCCAGCGGCGAAATCCCACATTGCAACGGCGCCGTGAACACGCCCGCCGGCAAGAAGCGTCGCTGAATCCGTTTCATCCAGGACACGATCAAATACGCTGGGGCCATCGATCTTGCCGTTGTAGAGCGCGGTCACACGGTCAGCCCCTCCACCGGCACAGCCAAGACCCGCGATGATCAACGGTCCCTGTGCTGTCTCAGGCGCACCCAGGATGCCGCTGACGGTGGCATCGGAGTCGAGGTCCACCATGCGTCCAAACCGGCTGTTGACACTGTTCAGAGTAGCCACCTGTGAGAGGCGTGCCGCGCCTGAAACCGGATCCAGCGTTGCGACGACGGAGTACCACACTTCGGGGAACAGCGGTTTTGGTGAGCGGAGCACCTGCTGCTTGCCGCCAGCGCCAGTCTGGAAAACGAGATGCCCGTCCTCGATCGTCAGGGCCCAGCCCGAACCTTGCTCTTCGGACCAGCGACTGATGACACCCTGGCGTTTGCCGGGAAGCGTGGCCCAGAGGTGGAGATGAAGGGTCAGCCCTGTGGTACCCGCCAGCAGCGCACGAGGATCATCCACCCGCACATGTCCGCCTAGCTGGGTGTGCTGGGTCACTGCCTGATAGGTCCCCACTCCGATACCGGGAACGTCCTCTTCCTTGTAACCTGGGCCGCCAGGGTTTCGATCCCCGTGAATGAGCCGCACCAGGCGTGTTCGGTACTCACCTACCGAGGGACTGCTGACAAAGAATGCCAGGTGTTCACCCGGCCGCACATTGGGACGGTCGCAATAACCGCGAATCTGCGCCCGGGCCATCATGCCACCTCGCCGGAATCGAGCAGCCCGTAGGCCTGGAGCCGCTGAAGAAACACCGCGTGTACGGCCTCACGCTCCGAAGCATAAACCCGGTCCTCCGGGAACACGGGACTCATTCCGCGGGCCTGCATCACCCCCACGCGATAGCGCTGGTAAGGCAGCTCTGCATAGGCAAAGGATTTTCCATCCGTCGGCATGTTGTGCAGGTAATTCAGTACATCCTGCAAAGCCTGGCTGTGGGGAGTGTCCTCACCACGCGGGTCTTCGGCATGCTCAGCGAGAAGTTCGCGCGTGATAAGAGGTCGGAGCGCTGATGTACGCGCCTCGGCAAAGAAAGCCATCCAGTCCATGGTCTTGTCCCGGTAGCGGGTGGGCTCTTTCAGCGGCATCGTGGCCTCCTGGGTCGGGGTGATGAATGCGGTCGAGGTATTTGGCCTGAGGATTCGCAATCAACGTGCCATGCGCCAGCATCGGAGAATCAGCGGCTTGCGTCCTTGCAACCCGACAAGTGCTGCATTCCTGCAGCACTCGCTGCAGAGCCTCATCGTGTCAGGGATGGACGTCGCTGATGATGGACACGCACCGCATCCCCAAACGCAGTGAACAACCTGACCGAATCAGGATTCGCGTGGGCCTTGTACTCCGGATGCCATTGGGTACCGAGCGTGAAATGACACGCACCGCGTACGCTCACGGCCTCGATGACTCCATCAGGGGCCAGGGCTTCAACCTGCAGCGAATCGGCTAGCCTCGCGATACCTTGCCTGTGCAGGGAATTGACGATGATCTCCTCCCTGTGCAGGACTCCCGCGAGAAAACCTCCAGCCACCACACGTACCGGATGCACCGGCCGAAAGCGTTCGTCCATGTTGCCGTAGTCAGGCTCGCGGTGATCAAGGCGACCCTCTTTCCGTTGCAGTTCGGTTTCCAGCGTGCCGCCCAGTGCCACATTCAGTTCCTGAAAGCCCCGGCAGATGCAGAACAAGGGCAGCTCACGCACCAGACAACGGCGAATGAGCTCGAGACTCAGGTTGTCCCGTAGCGGGTCGTAGGGTTCGTGATCGATACTCGGAGCTTCCCCGTAGTGTGGCGGGTGCACGTTGGACACGGCCCCCGTCATCAGCACCCCATCCAGATGATCGAGCACGCTGTCGATATCGAAGGCGTCGGCCATGGCGGGGATCATGACCGGAATGCAGCGAGACACCTCCGCCACGGCGCGCATGTATTTGTCGCCAATCGAGTGGTAGAGGTAACCGTCTTCGTCCCGAGTGTCCGAGGGAAAGCCCACCAGTGGCTTGTGTGGAATGTCTTGCATGACTATCGCGCGATTCAGTCCGCTCTTTCTTTTCTGATGAGTGTGGCAACGTCTATTCCAAGCTGGCGGGCGGCCTCACGTTTGGTGCCGTGGGAGGCGACCGCCTCGGCGATCAGGGCGCGCTCGAAGCGCCGCACCCGCTCCCGCAGCACCGCGGGCGCCCCGTCGCGCAGGGAATGGACCAGCCCCGTCCGGGATTCGTCAGCCTCAGGGCTCCAGACATGTTCCGGCAGGTGCTCCGTTTCGGCCACAGTGCCGGCCATGAGCGATACATACTCGAGAATGTTGCGCATCTCTCGCACATTGCCTTCATATCGATGCGCAAGCAGGCGCTCGCGGCAGGCAGCTGCCAGGCTGAGAGGCGAGGGGCGCCTGGCATTGATCGCAGCCAACTGGGCGTCAAGCATGCGGGCGATGGCTTCGCGACCGCGCAGCGCCGGCAGCCGAACGCTGAACATGGCGATCCGGTGGAAAAGATCGAGACGAAAGGATCCTGCTCGCACCATGGCCTGGAGATCCCGGTTGGTGGCGCAGATCACTTTCGTATCGACCTGCCTGGCTTGCGCGCCCCCCACTGGCTGGACGCTGCCATCCTCCAGAAATTTGAGTAGCTTGGCCTGGCATTGCGGCGGCAATTCGCCAATTTCATCCAGGAACAGGGTGCCGCCCGCTGCGCGCTCGATGTAGCCCTGCTTGCCACCTTGCAGTGCGCCCGTGAAAGCGCCCCGCTCGTAGCCGAAAAGCTCCGATTCGAACAGCGATTCAGGGATTCCGCCGCAGTTCACATGCACGAATGATCGGCCGGCACCGGCTGCTCGCTCGTGGAGTTGTCTGGCAAGCACGGTCTTGCCCACGCCGGTCTCCCCATACAAGAGCACATTCATGCCCCCTTTCAGGCCCAGCACCGCCTTGTCGACCAGGGCATGCGTTTCCGCTGGAAGGATCAGGGCATCCTCTGCGACCTTCGCAGCACTCTGGCGACGCTCTTGCGCGGGCGCATCACCGTAATCGGGCGCGAAGAAATAGAGGTTCCAGCCCCCCTCTTCGCCGGCACGCGCCAAGCTCCGCCGGGTTGCAGAGAAGCTGGCGTTCGCGTTGCGGGCGTGGACCTTGCCGGTTTCCGCACCACGGGCACAGCGGACAAGGAAATCCTCCATGTCGATCAGGGAGTCCCTGCGCAGTGCCGCCAAGGGTCGCCCGAGGGCGCGCATGCGGCGTACACCGAACATGGCCTCGGCCCCGCTGTTGAACAGACGAAGGGTGTCATCAGGGCCGGTGATCAGCACTGCAATCGAAAGCTGATCCATGAAGTTGCTGAACTGCGGCTCACCGAGCAGACCGATGAGTCCTTCGGCCGTGACGGGAAGATTTTCCGCAACGCCAAATGAGAGCGGGGGAATACGCATGCCTTTCATCCCGGCGATCCTCCGTGTACTCCGCCCGGAAGTGGTCGGCAGTTGCCCCACAAGCGGACAAGCATTCCTCCTTCCATGTCAGCACGGACATCGTTCTCCACGTGCAGCAGGCTGCCATCAAGGCGGTAGTCGACCGAAAGTGCACCGTCGATGGCATAGCCTGCGGCGATGATCTGGCGCACGAAGGCCTCGTTTTCTGCGCTACGCGGCCAGTGCAGACGTACGCTCTGCGAACTGAGATCCAGATGGTGCGGAAGACCGTAAAGACGGGCCATGGCTTGATTGCATAGCCGCCAGTAGGATGGGTGCGTGAAAACGCGGTGGACGATTTCGTCCGTCGGCAGACTGGCGTCGATGGGCTCTCCGAACTCGATGCACCAGTGAGCCTCGGTGCCCGCATCCGCAAACCTTCGCAGCAACTGGTTGTCGCGCTCCAGGCGTTCCAGCCTCGCCCCCACGGCACCCAGTTCCTGTTTGTTCAAGGTGAGTGAACGACCGTCGACAGCCAGCGTGGGGCGCGCGAGCGTTCTGATCAGGTGCCCATCCACATGAACCAGACCGAGCTCAAGCGACGGAATCTGCCCAGCAGCGGGATCGCGCTGGAACACCGCCTCAATCCGTGCAATCGACGCTGCGGTGTAAGCCTGATCCAGCCCCACATCGATGAGCCCACCCTCAGCTCTGCCAAGCGCCGCATGCTGGGCAGCATTGGCCCAGATCAGGCGACCTCCGACAGAGACCACATCGACGAGATCAGTCACGACGGGCGTGACGTCTGTGACCTCCGAAAGACTCGGCCGCGCGGCTCGGAGGTGGCGTTCGGGCGGACTCATGAGGGTCTTTTTCTCACCTTTTGTCCCAGACTGGTCCTGATTGTCGACACCGTTCAGGGGTGGCGCAAGTCAAACCGCAGCGGCAGCCACTCAGCTCCGGTGTTGCCACTGTCCGGCAACCAGCGTGCCGCACCGTCGAGCGTCAGGTTGCGCAGACGGGCGGACAAGGCCTTGAATGCCACAGCCATGTCGCTACGCGCCACCGCATGGCCCAGGCAGTAATGAATGCCGCCGCCAAAGGCGTGATGCGGGGTGCGGCGCTGTGTGATATCGAAACCCGCCTCAGGGTAGGCTTCTGGGTCACTGCCCGCGGCCGCGGCGAGCAGGTGGACCGTCGTACCCCGTGAAATGGTCACACCGTCAAACTCGAAGTTCTCCGCTGCCTCCCGACTCACCCAGGTCGTGGTCGGCTGGAGGCGCATGATCTCTTCCACGGCATTGGCCGCAAGTTCCGGCCGTGCCGCCAGCAACTCCCACTGGGCAGGGTGTTCCATGAACAGCCGCAAGCCGAGGCTCAACTGGTTACGAGTGGTGTCGATACCCCCGAATATCAGGAGAACCACCATGTCGCGGAGCTCCTGATCGGAGAGCCGGTCACCGTCAACCTGGGCTTGCACGAGTTGTGAGAGAAACTCATCGGATGGCGCTGCACGATGTCGTGCAATGAGGGCGTCTGCATATCCGAATAACTTGCTTACGGCATCATCAATGCGCGGCAGTTCGTGGCGAAAGCGAATCCCTAGCGCAAGGCCGGTGCAGGATGCCCAGTCAGCGATCATCCGCCAGTCCTCATCGGGAATCCCGAGCAGCAGGGTCAACACGCGCGTGGCATAGGGCTCGGCGAATTGACTCATGAACTCACATTGCCGGCCGTCGGAAAAGCCGTCGATCACTTCATGGGCCAGACGCTCGAAGGCCGGCTGCAGGACCGCGAGGATGCGCGGCGAGAACGCCGGCGTGACGAGACGTTTCAAGCGCAGGTGGTCTGCGCCTTCCCTGCAAAGCAGGATACGCGACCACCACTCCGCGAAAGGCCCCTCCTCCACCCCGTTGTGCCGCGGCCAGGCACGGCTGCCTTGATGCAGGCGAGGGTCCTTGATGAGCCGCGTGATCTCTGCGTGCCGCAACACGGCGATCCCGTAGGGTGTGCGCGCATACCAGCTTTCGGCCTGAGCCTGCGCCACCTCGCGTGAGTGCATCGCAAAGTCAGGAGACTCGATATCGAGGTAGGGCGCAGCGACGCTCACGGAAGGTACTCCAGGAAGCGCTCATAGTCCCATTCGGTGACTGTCGCCATGAAACGCGCCCATTCATCGCGCTTGAGGTGGAAAAACACCCGGCGCATGTCTCCGGGCAAGGCATCCAGCACAACGGGGTCAGCTTCCAGCGCGTCCAGCGCTTCGCGAAGATCTGATGGAATACGGCGCACAGCTTTCCCCGAGTCGA
>JBDLQR010000440.1:0-4438 GCA_039800485.1 Pseudomonadota bacterium | reverse complement strand
AGGCCTATGCAGTGGATCTGGCGGGCAAGCATGCCGTGGTCATCGGACGCAGCCCCATTCTCGGCAAGCCCATGGCGGCGATGCTGCTGGAAGCGAACGCCACGGTCACCATCACCCATTCCCGCACCCGGGACATCGCGTCGCTGGTGCGCCAGGCGGACGTCATCGTCGCTGCCGTCGGCAAGGCGCACTTTGTGAAGGGAGACTGGGTGAAGCCAGGTGCGATTGTCGTGGATGCGGGCTACAGCGAGGGCAACAAGGGTGACGTGGACTATGACGCAGCCTACCCGCGGGCAAGCCTCATCACGCCGGTACCCGGCGGCGTGGGGCCCATGACCATCGCTACCTTGATCGAGCAGACGGCGGATGCCGCGCTGAGGCAGCACGGACTGGGCTGATTTCTGATCAAGGGCGCGGTACACAGTTCGACTATGGGCAGACGCGGTCCGGGAGCACCCTTCGCGTGCGCGTGCTGATTGCTCCGAATGCATTCAAGGAGAGTCTGAGCGCTGCTGAGGTTGCACGGGTGACCGCCGAGGCCTTCCAGGCCGCGTACCCGCAAAGTCTATGCATCTGCGTGCCGCTCGCCGACGGTGGTGATGGCACGGTGGAGGCGCTGCTGGCCGCTCGCGGGGGACGGCGTGTGACGCACCACGTCATAGGGCCGCTGGGTGACCGTCTCTCCGCGGAGTGGGCGCTGCTTGGATCGGGCGACGTGGCTGTCATCGAGATGGCTGCAGCCTCAGGCCTCGTCCGGGTGCCCAGCTCGCAGCGCAACCCGCGCCACACTACCAGCCACGGCACCGGTGAACTGGTGCGTCACGCGTTGGCCCACGACATCCGGAGTCTCATCCTGGGACTGGGTGGCTCGGCCACCGTGGATGGGGGGCTGGGGATGATACAGGCGCTGGGGGGGTGCTTCATGGATGCCGCCGGCAGGAAGCTCACGACACCGCTCACGGGTGGGGATCTGAATCGCATCGCCAATCTCGATATCACCGGTCTGGATCCCCGTCTGCGCCACGTCCGTCTCCGGGTGGCGAGTGACGTTGACAATCCACTGCTGGGTCCGCGTGGCGCAGCGGCCGTGTTCGGCCCCCAGAAAGGCGCGACACCCGCTGACGTGCGCATGCTGGAGGCGGGCCTCGCCCGGCTTCATGACCTCATGGAGCGCCGCCTGGGCCGCAGCGTGGCCACCAGACCCGGTGCAGGGGCCGCCGGTGGCGCGGGTGCGGCCCTGATGGCCTTTCTCGGTGCTGAAGTTGAGCCCGGCGCCCGGCTGGTGCTGGAAACGTCGGATTTTCCGCAGCAGCTGCAGCGTGCGGATCTCGTGATTACCGGTGAGGGGCGCCTCGATCATTCGACCTTGCACGGCAAGGCACCCGCCTATGTGGCGCGACTGGCGCGGGATGCCGGTATCCCGGTACTCGCGGTGTGTGGCACTTGCGATGAGCGCGCACGGGATGATTTGAATGCATTGTTTCACACAATCCTGTGCTGCCCGGCGAGCGGCGAGGACAACCGGTTCTTGCCCGAGCTCGCGATGCCGGCCCTTGCCGCCGGGCTCTCGGGCTTTCTCAAACGGAACATTTTGCCAACTCCATCACACCTGCGGCGTACTCCCCCCTGAATGCGATTGCGCACCTCCGTTGGCAGCGGGTATTGGTGTGCGTTGGCAGATCCCGACCTCAAGAACAAACACAAGAACAATAATGCGCCCCGCACGCCACATTGCTGCGACCGTCCGCCGGACAGACCATGCCCGCGGCTTCACCCTGATCGAACTGGTGGTGACCCTGATGGTGGCGGGCGTACTCATCGCCGTGGCGGTGCCCGGCTTTGCCGCGACGATCCGCCAGAACCGTCTCGTGAGCGATGCCAACCAGTTCCTGACCATGTTCAATCTTGCGCGCAGTGAGGCCATCAAGCGGGGCGTCGCCGTGAGCGTCCAGGCGGTGGCGGGCAACAGCAGCAATGAATGGGGCGGCGGATGGGAAATCCGCACCCAGGAGGCAGGAGCAGTGCGGACACTGCGCAGATTTCCCGCACTGGACACCCGCACTTCCCTGGATAGCGTGCAGGGGCTGACGCGCTTCGAATTTCAGAGCACGGGACGCACCGGCGTCACCGATACCCTGCGCTTGTGTGATGACCGCATCGGGGAAACCGGGCGCGAGTTCAGCGTGATCACCACCGGCCAGGTGCGCGTGGCACCTGTCACCTGCACCTGAGTCCCATGCGACGGATAATCATGAATCGTCCGGATGCGGGTATCACCCTGGTGGAGGTAATGGTGACAGTCGCCATCATCAGTGCAACGCTGATGGGCATGGCTGCTCTGCAGGTTGTGGCCCTGCGCAGCACCAACGGCTCGGTCTATCGGACCCAGGCCGCACTCCTCGCTGATGACATCGCAGAGCGCATGCGCGGCAATCCGGAGGCCGTGAGGACGGGTGCATTCGCTGACATCGACTCCCGCACTTTCAATTGCGCGGTGGCGCCAGCCGTGAGTTGCGCGCCCTGGCACCAGGCCTCCACGAACACGCCGGGGGATTCCTGCACCGCCGAGGACCTGGCCGCATTCGACTTGAGCGAATGGCTGTGTGGTGATTTGCGTGGCACGGCCACCGCCAAAGGCGGGGTACTCAATACCCTGCCTGGGGCCCGCGCGGAGGTAGCCTGTGACACGGCCCCCTGCGCAGCCGACAGCACGCACACCATCACCCTGGAGTGGTCGGTACCCAACCCGGAAAGGCACAGCGAACCGGCAGAAATCCAGCGCCTGGCCTTGAGAATCCAGCCATGAGGAATCTCCGCGGAACCCGAAGCCTCCACCAGGCGGGCCTGACCCTCGTGGAGTTGATGGTCGCCATGGTCCTCGGTCTCCTTCTGACCGCTGCAGTCATCCAGGTATTCGCCGGCAGTCGCTCTTCCAACACGGTACAGGGTGGCATGAGCCGGCTGCAGGAGAATGCCCGCTTTGCGCTGGATGCGCTGGGCCGAGACATCGCCAACGCCGGCTTTACCCGTTCCTTCTATCGCTTGGCGGATGGCAGCGAGAATGCCCGACTGACACTGGGCAGTACGCTGAACAATGTATCGGCTTACGCGCCGCTCCTGTTCCTCCCCGAAGCTTTCACCGCCAGCGATACCATCGAAGTCAATTACGAAGCAGCGACCGACTGCCTGGGTGCGCCCACCCCGAACGGAGTCGCCAGCAACCGGTATTTTCTTGACGGCACGGATCTCATGTGTCTCGGGAATGGTGCCGCAACGCCAGGCCTCATCGCCGAACATGTCGAGAATCTGCAGTTCCTGTACGGCATCGACACGGATGAGGACCGGGCCGCCAATTCTTTTGTTACCGCAGACCAGCTCGCTGCGGACTCTGTCATCGTGGCGGTGAAGGTAGCCCTGCTGACCAGCACAGGGGATCCTGTGGGCATGGATTCCGAGGCCCGCTACAGCCTGCTCGATATTCCGGCCGTGGGTCCTTTCAGTGATCGCAGGCTCAGGCAGGTCTTCTCCCGTACCATCATGCTGAGGAACAACACATGAGGTACGACGGGCGGCAATCCGGGGTGGTGATGGTGGTGACACTGCTGTTGCTGCTTGTGCTCTCCATCATGGGCCTCAGCGCCGTCTCCAACGCCACGATGGAAGAGCGCATGTCGGGAAATTTCCTGCATCAGGCGCTCGCGCATCAGGCGGCGGAAAGCGCCATCAGCGCCATAGTCCTTGCGGCCGATCCGGCACGCGACGCTTACAGCACCGACGACGACCCTCTGGCCAGGTCAGAGCGTGCAGACAGCACGGGCGTGACTGTCGAGCACCTGCATGGCGTGGCTGCCGAGCTTGGCTTGCAGGTCAATTCACTGTCCGTCGTGACCTACCAGGGTTCAGCACAGAATGTGTGCACGGCGGTTTCACTGAATCTCGACAACGGGCTTGGCTGTCACCGGTACGAAGTAACCACGGAGGCGCGATTGAGCGGTTCGGGCACGCGCGTTTCGCACCTCCAGGGCCTCGTGCGCGTGGGTCCCAGGGGCGCGCAATGACGCCTCTCTATCGCAAGACACTGCTGTTGGCTGCGGGCTTGTCGCTCACATGCGGGCTCGGCCATGCAAAGCAGCCAGCTCCCGACGTTGAGCCGGAAGCCTCCGTTGAAGCCAACCAGGTCACGCTCAGTCTCGACCGCGGCAAAGGGGTGCGGGGCACTTTGAGTGCGGCAGGTTGCACAGGCTGCCCGCTCTATTTCGATCTGGACGCTGCGGTTTTGCTGCTGCACGCCGGCCAGCCCATTTCAGCCTTGGAGGCTGCGGCACTGAGCGGCAATGCGGGCACCGTCATTTTCACTCGAGACACTCGCAAGCTCCTGCGGGTGCTTTGGTAACGCGCCCATGTTCCTGATGCTTCCGACAAGAAAACTGTTGAGGCA
>JBDLQR010000439.1:0-2856 GCA_039800485.1 Pseudomonadota bacterium | reverse complement strand
CGGCTTCAAAACCTTGGTTGACGCTTCTCACCTCGAGATTGGTCTGGATATTGATCTGATCCGCACCTGACTGCACTGTCGCGGGTACAGGCGGCGCTACTGTAGCGCCCACTGTCGAAATATTGTCCCTAGTGTTGTCCACAGTGTCATCGAATGTGTACGAAATATCAGGCGTTGTGAAATTGACGCCATCCGAGGCAATCGCACCAGTCGAGACTACCGCCCCGCTCGTTACCGTAGCCGGACCCTCCCAAAGATTGCTGTCGCCCGCGTTGATCGTATTGAGTGCTGAATTTGGGGTAGCGCCGGGATCCAGCGTCGGAGAGCCGCTCAGAGTGGGATCTACAATCCCGGAGTTCGGCTGACCGGCAGTCGGCGGATTACCCGGGGCACCCGGACCGTCCGGAGGAAGAGTAACCACGGAAAGGTTTCCGTTGAATGTGCCAATGAAGACATTTCCGTTAGTTGCGTCCGGGGTGAAGCCAGAGGTGGTGCTCCATGAGGCCGTTGCATAATCCCAAGTAAAGTCGCCAACCGCGTTTCCACCGCTATCCTGAACCCCCACGGTAAAGGTTGAGGTGTCGACGGTTGGCACCTCTGGCGTACCAGCAGTGGCTGCCGTGTCTACGCCGGTAATTGTGTCCACTACCTGAGCTTGGGCGAAGCTCGGCACGCCACCGGCCAGAAGGCCAGCAATCGTCAGCGACAGCAGTCGTTGCTCTAATTTTATTCTCTTCATGATGGGATCCTTAATTAACCTCAGTGGCTTCAAAAATTGACCGTGTCACCCGCAGGTTCGTTGTTTTTTGGCGACGCTTTTCAAGGCCTTCAGAGCCTTTTGTGGCGAGGCTTGTATATGAGCGGCGAGGTTCGTTGATCTTTGAAGACAGGTAAATGAGAAAATAGGGCCATAAATGCATTGCATAAATGGCAAGGAAAACTTCCCTTATTAAGGGAAATATTCTTGAAATCTATGAAAAGCCCGCGTATCCGGTTTTTACGACAAGATCTTCCGTGCCATTATCTCTCTGGCATCAATATCAAAATCACACCCCGAAAGCTCGCTGTGAAAACCGCCGAAGGCCTGAAACTTCTCAAAGCGTATTTCCTGCTCAGGGATAACCTGCTGCCGGGAATGCTGATGGCGGACCGATCAGAGGTAGTGATGCGGGAATTGCTGGTTTTCATCATCGCCCACCACTTGACGGGTAACCCGCTCTCACTCAAACGGCTCTACTTGTCTTTCCCGAGCGCCATGAAAGTCATCAGACGGGACATCAAGGCCCTGGAGGAAAATGATTTGATCGAAGTCACACGAGCCTCCCACGACAAGCGGATTCTCGTTATCCGCCCCTCTCCGGCCACGCTGGACAGACTGTCCAACCTGGCCAAGAGGCTCAACGATGATGATGACGAGTTCCTGCGCCCCGGCAGTCACGGACTGCAGGGTTCGTTCGCTGTCACGATGCTCAGCTGAGGGCGCAAGGGCTCAAGCCTCTTGCGGATTCGGACTACCCTGAGGGGTTCTGGGCCTGGGCTGACAGACCCACGGGTCAAGGAGTCAAACTGGCGTCAGCATCTCCAGCGCGCGTCGGGTGGCTGTCATGCGATCCTCGTTCACGGGACTGACCGCAAGCACCGGCAGATCCACTCCTCTTTGGCGGAACGCCTCGATTTGCGCAAGGCACTGCGCGACAGGACCGAAGACACACACCTCCTCCACCAGCGCATCCGGGATCTGCTCCGCAGCCGCGCGGCGGTTGCCGGTCTCCCAGGCGCGCTTCAGGGCATCCATCGCGGTGCCAAAACCCGCCCTGCGCCATTGCCGGCGGTAGTTCGGCAGCTGCGCAAAGAACGCGAGGTTGTAACGGGCGGCGGCGCGGGCCGCGTCCTCGTCTTCGGAGAGGAAGGTTGGAAAGCTGAGGCAACACTCGAAGGGCTCGCCCGCCAGTGCGGAATCTGCCCGTGCCGCATGGGCGGCTTCCAGCAGCACGGGCAGGTAACTACGCGGTGACAGGAAAGGCATGAGCCCATCCCCGAGCGCACCCGCCACGGCGGCACTCTCCACAGTATTGCCGGCCACGTGCACCGGAATGCGAAAAGCACTGGGTGGCGGTACCAGAAAGCCTTCCGCGACCTTGCCAGCCAGTGCGTTGCGTACATAGCGGGTGTACTCAGCGAGACGCTCGCGCGCGTTACCCATGTCTATGCCGAGCCGGGCCAGCAAACCACGATGGCTCATGCCGAGCCCTAGCAACAGGCGACCGCCCGAGAGTTCGGCAAGGGTGCGCGCCGTGGCAGCGGCCAGGAAAGGATGCCTGAAGTAGATGTTGGCGATGTTGGTGCCGACCGTGATCCGATGCGTGGCAGTGGCGATGGCCTGACAGACGGCCAGCGCATCTCCCCTGCCCTCATTCACCAGCACAGCTTCATAGCCATGGGCTTCCGCGAGTTGTCCCAGGTCGACCAGTGAAGCGAGCGATGCGTCCGTGACGGTGGAAAGGACGACTCCAAGACGAGCGGGCATGTAAGCGGTCCATTCAGCGGATTTCCCGCACTTTACGCCAGCCCTTTGCGGGAGGATATTGCGGCCACAATATCAATCACGACCGCACGGGGAGACGTTCATGGAGATCGGGTTTCTGCATATTGCGACCCAGCAATCTGGCGACATCACGGCGATTGCACGCCGGGCCGAAGAGATTGGCTTTGATTCGCTCTGGATCCCCGAACATCCCGTCATCCCGCTTGAGCGCAACACGCCCTATCTGCTGGGTGGCGAGCTGCCGGAGCATTATGGTCGCTGGACCGATCCGCTCATCGCGCTCAGCATGGCCGCGGCCGTCACCACGCGGT
>JBDLQR010000438.1:0-6547 GCA_039800485.1 Pseudomonadota bacterium | reverse complement strand
CAGTCCCATGCCGCCCGCGCCCCCGGTCACCACTGCCACCTTGTCTTTCAATCTCATCAATGACCTCCCCTCGGTTTTCGTGATTGTGGTCTTTTTTACGAACCAGACGTCCTCAGGCAGTGAGTCGGCCCGCCTGGTAGTCGCGGACAGCCCGCTCGATTTCCTCGCGCGTGTTCATGACGAAGGGCCCGTACTGCACCACCGGTTCGTGCAGGGGTTTGCCGCCGATCAGAAGGCAGCGGGCGGCACTTTCCCGGGTCAGGAGACGCACTTCATCCCCCTGGCTGAGGATCACGGCAGTGGCCCTTGGTACCGGATGCTCCTCCAGGAACAAGGTCCCCTCGAACACGTACAACAGAACATTGTGCCCCGTGGGCACGGGCACGGTGAGGGCCGAGTGTGACGGCAAGCTCACATCCAGATAGAGCGGCTCGGTCGCCCCGCCGGCAATCGGGCCGGTGACGCAACCACTCTCAAGCACCACCTGCCCGGCGATCACCTTGACCTGACCACCGTGAGCGAGATCCACGCACGGGATCTCCTCCGGTGCAATGTCACGGTAGCCCGCGGGTTTCATCTTTTCCCGCGCCGGCAGATTGATCCAGAGCTGAAAGCCGCGCAGACGGCCCTCGCGTTGCTGGGGCATCTCCGAGTGGATGATGCCGCGGCCTGCCGTCATCCACTGCACACCTCCCGCGACGAGATCACCCCGGTTGCCGAGATGATCCTCATGCAGCATGTGGCCATCGAGAATGTAGGTGACGGTCTCGAATCCACGATGCGGATGCGCTGGAAATCCGGCAATGTATTCATCGGGATTGTCAGACGAGAACGCATCCAGCATGAGCAGAGGGTCCAGGCGCATGCCCGGGCGGGCGCCCAAGGCCCGTTGCAGGCGCACGCCGGCACCGTCCTGGGTGTCAACCGCGGGCATGAGTTCAGCGATCGTGCGCAGTGTCATGGAAAAACTCCTCTCGGAACGGATGCGACAGGCAGGCCAGTATACGCAGGCCGGAGGATGTCTCAGCCCGCGACCGGATTGAACGGGAGCGGCAGCGCCCTGATCACCTCAGCCAGCAGGCTGATGGCGCGTGGCCGGTAGAATCCCCGACGCGTGGCCAGCACCACGCGCCGGCGCGGGATGGGCTCAGCAAACGGGATTCGCTTCACGAGGGGTGTGGCAAAGCGTGCGGTTGCGGCAGTGGCTGGAACTACCGTGAGGCCCATCCCGGAGGCCACCATGCTGCGCAAGGTTTCCAGCGAATTCCCCTGGCGGGTATTGTCATTGGGTCGGGCAAATCGGCTGCAGGCCGCCAGCACCTGATCGCGAAAACAATGACCGATGCTCAACAGCAGAAGGTTTTCCTGCTCGAGTTCATCCGCCGAGACCTGCTTGCGCCGTGCCCAGGGATGTCTGGCAGGCACGATGATTTCAAAATCCTCGTCGTACAAGGGTACGGTTTCCACCCCCGGCGCCTCGAAGGGTAAGGCCAGCAGGGCAACATCGATGGCCCCTTCGGCGAGCATGCGGTCGAGTTGATCGGTCTGGTTTTCCTCGATGTCGAGCGGCATGTGACGGGCACGGAGCCTCAGCGCCGCCACGAGATCCGGCAGGATGTATGGCGCGATGGTGTGAATGACACCAAAGCGGAGCGCACCCGCCAGCTGGTCCTTGCCTGCGGCGGCCATCTGTTTGACCTTCGCCGCCTCCTCGAGCACGCGCGCGGCCTGGGCCACGATCTGCTGGCCGATTTCAGTCACGACAACCTCGGTGCGCGTGCGCTCGAAAATCGCCACATCCAGTTCTTCCTCGAGATGCTTGATGGCCACACTGAGACTCGGCTGGCTGACGAAGCACTTCTCTGCCGCGCGTCCGAAATGCCGCTCGCGCGCGACCGCCACAAGATAGCGGAGTTCCTGGAGAGTCATGGAGTGATTCCTGATAGAACTTACCTATCGCCATCATACCAACAAAGAATTGGAACGCCTCGGAGGGTCTTCAGTAGGCTGCGCGCCATGTTCAACCTTTCTTGCAAAAGGAGTCAGTGATGTCAGAGAACCATGAAGGCCGGAAAGTACCTCGGGTGAGTTTCCGCATCCGCGAGAACCATGAATGGAAAAGCGTGACCACCGATGAACTCTTTGCCGGCAAAACGGTAGTGGTGTTTTCCCTGCCTGGTGCGTTCACACCGACCTGCTCGTCCACCCACCTCCCACGCTATAACGAGCTCGCCCCCACGTTTTTTGCCAACGGGGTGGATTCGATTCTCTGCGTGTCGGTGAATGATGCGTTCGTGATGAACGAATGGGCGGCCAACCAGGAAGCGGACAACATCCGGCTCATTCCCGATGGCAATGGCGAGTTCACGGCCGGCATGGGCCAGCTGGTGGACAAGGCGGATCTCGGCTTCGGCAAGCGCTCCTGGCGCTACTCGATGCTGGTGCGTGATGGCGTGGTGGAGAAGATGTTCGTGGAGCCCCACAAGCCCGGCGATCCCTTTGAGGTCTCGGATGCGGACACGATGCTGCGTTACCTCGCCCCGCATGCGCGCAAGCCTGACCGGGTCGCGCTCTTCACGCGTGAGGGCTGTCAGTACTGCGTCGAGGCCAAGGCGTTGCTCACGAATGCCGGTTATCACTTTGAGGAAGTCATGCTGTCGCACCGGAATCGCAGCCGCGTGATCGGTGCCATCACGGGTGAAGGTACGGTACCGCAGGTGTTCGTCAACGGGGAACACATTGGCGGCGCCGACGCCTTGCGGCACTGGCTTGGGGCACGCAAAGCGGCCTGACGCCAACAGGGGCCCGGCCATATCCCCATACGGGGTATGGCCGCCGCCAAACACCGGCCGGGGTCTGCCGACACGGGGCCGCAATGCGCCATAATCGGACATTGCTTCCCCTGCCATTGGAGTCCGCCGTGCCCATGTCCCGTCGTCTTTGGCTCGCCCAGACAGGCTTGTTGTGCTCAGCCTCCCTGCTGTCCTTGCCGCTCTTCGCAACGTCGGGTGAGCGACGCCACGTCGGCCCGTTCGGTCCCCTGGGTGAACCCGACCAGCATGGCTTGCGCTTGCCGTCCGGCTTCACGGCGCGGCTGTTGGCACGGACCGGCGATCAATTACCCGGACAAGGATATGTGTGGCACGCAGCTCCGGATGGCGGCGCCACATTCAGCGCGCAGGACGGCGGGTGGTTCTATGTTTCCAATGCAGAGATTGCCGAGGGCGGCGGTGGTGCCGCCTGTCTCAGTTTTGCCCCCGGTGGCGAGCTGCGCGATGCGTGGCGCATTCTCGATGGCACGCACCGCAACTGCGCGGGCGGCCCTACGCCCTGGGGCACCTGGCTCTCGGGTGAGGAAGTGGAGCGAGGACTGATCTACGAGTGCGACCCCACCCGGCCCGGACAGGGCGTGGCGCGCGCAAGACTCGGCACCTTCACGCACGAGGCAGCCGCGGTCGACCCGGCCACTGGCTTTGTGTACCTGACGGAAGATCATCTTGAAAGCCGGTTCTACCGCTTCCGGCCAGAGTCCCGCGGGCAGCTGGAGTCAGGCGTACTGGAGGCGGCAGAGTTGACCGCAGACGGTACGGTGCGTTGGCACGCAGTGCCTCATACCGAAGCGTGCCGCAGCCAGCACACCACAGCCTTCGCGCGTGGCGAGGGGATTTGGTGCGCGGACGGCAAAATCTATTTCAGTACCACCCATGACCACCGGATCTGGTGCCATGAGCCCGCGACGGGAAAGCTCGATGTCGTCTACGACGGCGTGGCACTGGGTGATGCGGCCATCCTGCGTTGGCCGGACAATCTCACCGTGCATCCGACCAGCGGCGCGCTGTTCGTGGCCGAGGATGGTGACGACATGCAGGTGAACATGCTCAGCGCCACACCCTCGGGTTGGGCGGTGGCGCCGTTGCTGCAGTTCGAAGGTCATCAGAACTCCGAAGTCACCGGCCCGGCATTCAGCCCGGACGGCACGCGGCTTTACCTGAGCTCACAGCGTGGCCGCGATGGCACGACCGGGATGACCTTTGAAATCACCGGCCCGTTTGCGCAAGTCTGATTGTTATGGTGCGGATAATGCCTGCAGGAGCTGACCATGTGGAATTTTGAAACCGAACCCGAATTTCGTGCGAGCCTCGACTGGATTACCCGTTTCGTACGCGAGGAAATCGAGCCGCTCGATTATCTCTTCCCCAAGGACGAGACCTACAACACGCGCAACGAAGCACTCATGTCCATTCTCAATCCGCTCAAGCATCAGGTGCGGGAGGCAGGCTTCTGGGCCTGTCATTTGCCGCCCGCCCTGGGCGGTGGCGGTTGGGGGCAACTCAAGCTGGCCTTGATGAACGAGATCCTGGGCCGGAGTTTCTTTGCGCCTACGGTCTTCGGGACCGCCGCGCCTGACACGGGCAATGCCGAGATCCTCGCGCACTTTGGCACGGCCGAGCAGAAGGCACGCTATCTCAGGCCCCTTCTCGACGGGGACATCGTGTCCTGCTTCTCGATGACCGAACCGCAGGGCGGTGCGGACCCCAAGGTCTTTACCTGCCGGGCAGATCGCGTGGGCAATAACTGGGTTCTGCGCGGCGAGAAGTGGTTTTCGTCCAATGCCCGCTGGTCAGACTTTCTGATTGTCATGGCCATCACGGACCCGGATGTTTCCATCTACAAGGGTGCTTCCATGTTCCTGGTGCCGGTGAACACACCGGGCGTGGAATTCCTGCGCAACAGTGGCATGGCTTTCGAACACGCCGAGCACGGCGCGCATGCCTACCTGCGCTTCAACGACGTGAAACTTGGCGATGCAGATCTGCTCGGGCAGGCCGGTGATGCGTTCCGCATTGCGCAGACCCGACTGGGCGGCGGCCGCGTGCATCACGCCATGCGCACGGTCGGCCTGGCCAAGAGGGTCTTCGAGGCCATCTGTGAACGCGTGCAGTCGCGCACCACGCAAGGCGAGACCCTGTCGCGCAAACAGCTGATGCAGGGCGCGATTGCTGATCTCTGGATGGAGATTGAGCAGTTCAGGCTGCTCGTATTGCAAACGGCGTGGAAGATCGATCGCTTCAACGATTATGCCCAGGTGCGGCAGGACATCGCGGCGGTCAAGGTGTTGAGCGAGCGCGTGATGACACGTGTGGCGGGTCAGGCCATCCATCTGCATGGAGCACTTGGAATCTCCAATGAGATGCTGTTTGGTGAATACCTGCTCTGGGGTTATGCCCTCGGCCTCGCGGATGGCCCCTCAGAGGTCCATCTGATGACGGTCGCCAAGGAAGCGCTGCGCCAGGTGGCACCTGTCGACAGTCTCTTCCCCACTGCACATGTGCCCAGCCAGGCGGCAGCGCTGCGCAGTCGGTATACCGAGGCGCTCAAGCTGCCCGGGCACAAGCGCGGCTGGGTCTGAAGCACGTCTGTACACCGGGCGATCTACCGCCCGGTGTACTGCAAGACTCGAGGGTGTTCTGAAGCTCCGGAGACCTCAGAGGCCTGCCTCTTGCCGCCACTGCGCAAGCGTACCTGCAGACTCCAGGCGCTCGATCTCTTCGTCCACCCGCTGCTTGAGCAGCGCATTGTCGCGCGGCAGCGCCACCGCAAATTCGTGCGACACCACTCTCGGTGAGATCTGCAAGGCCCTCGGTTCCTTCTGCGCATCGAGCCACACCCGCAGGTTGACGCGCGGGGCAACAAAACCCTCTGCGGCGCCAGTCTCCACGCGACTGGCCCCCTCCTCCACACTCGGCACGGTGATAATGGTGTTCGGGTCACGCCCCAGACGCCGCAGATCTTCCCGCCAATCCTCCTGATCCTTGGCCAGCGCCAGCAATCTGGCGGTAGCCAGCGCGGGCTGCGCGTGTCCTTTCTGTTGAAGAATGGCCAGACCATCGCGGTAGTAAGGTTTGGAGAAGGTGACGGTGGATTGCGCTCTGTTGCCAGTCCTGAACATCGAGATACCGAAATCCACTTCTCCCCCGGCCACCGCAGACAAGCGTTGATCCTTGCGCAGGATACGCAGCTCCAGCGCCTCCGGCTGTCCAGGGAGAATCCGTGCGAGCGCGTGTGCCAACCGCACCTCGAATACCCGCTTGGCCTCGTGTGCCGGATCCCGATGGGAGCCTGCGGCGCGCGCGACATCGTTCTTCACCGCCACGATGGCATGGCCCCGGTTCTCGATCGCCCGCAGGCGATCCAGCGCTGAGGTGGGCCACCACACCTGACGGTCAGGCGAACCCGGGCGCCGGAATGCGCTTACCGCTGCCTGGGCTTGTGCGCTACGCAGGGCCTCGATCACGCGCTGGGCGCGGGCCGCTTCGGCACCTCTGACCGGCCACGCCATCAGCGGTCTCAGGACGCGCGGATCAGGCGGAACAAAAGCCTGGCCGCGCCCGCCCAGTGCGCCCTCTGCCATCAGGAAAGGATGCAGCCCCCACCATACATACTGGCCTTGGCCCAAGGCTGCGAGCACGGCACCTAGTCCGGTTACGCCGTCATCGGAGGGGGAACATCGCAGCGCTGCGTCATGAAACTGGCGCAGATGCACCAA
>JBDLQR010000437.1:0-11615 GCA_039800485.1 Pseudomonadota bacterium | reverse complement strand
ATGCGGCGACACCCGCGGCTGCTCGCAGATCACGGTCGCATCGATGTTCATCACTTCATAACCTGCTTCTGCCACCAGGGCCGCCACCCTGCGCAACAGGATGCGGCTGTCTATGCCCTTGTACTCTGCACTCGAGTCCGGGAAATGCCGACCGATGTCACCGAGTGCGGCGGCACCGAGCAACGCATCGCAGATGGCGTGCAGCAGGACATCACCATCGGAATGCGCGGCCAGGCCACGCGTGAAGGGAATTCGTACCCCGCCCAGCACCACATGGTCTCCGTCACGGAACTTGTGGGCATCGATACCCTGGCCTACGCGCATGTCATGACTCCTCCGCCTGTGCCCGCAGGAAACACTCGGCAAGCGCGAGGTCTTCCGGGCGCGTAATCTTGATGTTGTCGGCCCGGCCCTCGATGAGTCGTGCGACTCCGCCGGCCAGTTCAATCGCCTGCGACTCATCCGTCACCAGGGTACCGCTTGCAAGTGCGCCGGACAGTGCGCGATGCAGCCATCCGTAGCGGAACATCTGCGGCGTCAGCGCATGCCACACGCGAACCCGATCGACAGTCGCCTCGATGCGACCGTCGGTGGCACAGCGTTTGAGCGTGTCACGAACAGCTGTACCGAGAATGCCGCCACACGCTTCATTCATCAGGGCATCGATGAGGCGCGTGATGTCATCCGCATGCACGCAAGGCCTGGCCGCATCATGCACCAGGACCCAGTCCTCATCGTTGAGTGTGTTCCGCAGGGAGGCCAGCGCGTTCAGCACCGAATGACAACGCTCTGCGCCGCCCTCCACCTGATGGACCTGTGACAGGCTCGCAGCCAGTGCCGGCCAGAGTTCATCATCCGCGGCGATCGCGACCGTGACGCCCGCAATGCGCGGATGGCTCAGAAAACGCTCCAGGGTGTGCTCGAGGATCGTGCGATCACCCAGCCTGAGGTATTGCTTGGGCAGGGGTGCGCCCATGCGGGCGCCCTTGCCCGCGGCGGGAATCACGGCCCAGCAGCGCGGGGAATCGGCTGCGCTGCTCATGGTGGCGAGATCCCGGGCGGTGCTGCATCCGGCGAGGTCGGGCCGAGATCAGGAGCGGGGTCGATGATCTGGTAGAAGGTTTCGCCCTCCCCCACCATGCCCATCTCGCTGCGCGCGATTTCTTCGATGGCCTCCAGACCCTCCTTGAGGTTCACCACCTCGGCCGCGAGCTTGCCATTGCGCAGGCGCAAAGCCTCGAGTTCCTTTTCCTGCGCCTCGATCTGGGCCTCCAGCTTGTTCGCGTCACGCAGGCCGCCCTTGCCGAACCACCAGGTCACCTGGAGACCCAGCAGGAGCAGGCACAGCAGACCGGCAAAGACCCTCAGCATCCAGTGTGCGCGCTATTTGAGGTTGTAGAAGGCATCGCGGCCGGGATAACGGGCACGTGTCCCCAGTTCGTGTTCGATCACCAGCAGGCGGTTGTACTTGGCGATGCGATCGGAGCGCGACAGGGAGCCGGTCTTGATCTGCCCGGTGCCGCGCGCCACGGCGATATCGGCGATGGTGGTGTCTTCGGTCTCGCCGGAGCGATGCGAGACCACCGCGGTATAGCCTGACCGCTGGGCGAGTTCGATCGCCTCGAAGGTTTCCGTGAGCGTGCCAATCTGGTTGACCTTGATGAGGATCGAGTTGGCGACCCCGTCATCGATGCCCTTTTGCAGGATCCGGGTGTTGGTGACGAAGAGGTCATCACCCACCAGCTGCACCTTGCGGCCGATGGCGTCGGTCAGGATGCGCCAGCCCGCCCAGTCATTCTGGTCCATGCCATCTTCGATGGTGATGATCGGGTAATCGCGGGTCCAGGCGGCGAGCATGTCCGCCATCTGCTGGCTGTCGAGCGTGCGCTGCTCGGAGGCCAGATGGTAGCGACCGTCCTTGTAGAATTCCGAACTCGCCACATCGAGCCCCAGCACGATCTCACTGCCGAGCTTGAATCCTGCCCGGACAATGGCGTCGGCAATCAGATCCAGTGCGGCCTGGTTCGAGGGCAGATCCGGAGCGAACCCGCCCTCGTCACCGACCGCGGTGCTGGCGCCTTGCTGGTGCAGGACCGCCTTCAAGGCGTGGAACACTTCCGCGCCATAACGGAGGGCTTCCCCGAAACTCGGGGCCCCCACCGGCAGAATCATGAACTCCTGGAAATCCACGTTATTGCTGGCGTGCGCGCCACCGTTGATGATGTTCATCATCGGCACCGGCATGGTGTAACGCTCCGCCTGCTGCAGGCTGGCGTAAAGCGGCAGTCCCGCTTCGACCGCCGCTGCATGCGCCGCGGCCATGGACACTGCGAGCGTCGCATTGGCACCAAGGCGCGCCTTGTTCTCGGTGCCATCGAGGGCAATCATCGCGCGGTCCAACCCGGCCTGGTCGGCTATCTCACGCCCGACCACCGCGGGCGCGATCAATTCGTTTACATGACGTACGGCCGTGAGCACACCCTTGCCGAGATAGCGCGACTTGTCCCCATCACGCAGCTCCAGGGCCTCGCGCTCGCCGGTGGAAGCACCGGACGGGACCTGCGCCGAACCGCGGGCACCGCTGCGCGTCCACACCTCTGCGCGCACCGTCGGATTACCGCGCGAATCCATGACTTCCATGGCCTGGATTTTCTGTATTTCAGACATCGGAACTCCTCACTGCTGGGGCCCGCCACCACCGCGGGTGCGAGGGGCGGCATGAAACTGGTTCTTCGGGCGCGACGCTCTCAGGCGCGCATCACGCCGGCTCTTTTCACGGTCTGGTCGAGGCTCTGGAGGGTCTCCAGCAATTCGCGCATGCGCCCGAGTGGCCAGGCGTTGGGGCCATCACTCAAGGCCCGGTCGGGGTCAGGGTGGGTTTCCATGAACAGGCCGGAGATGCCGACGGCGGTGGCGGCCCGGGCCAGGGCGGGCACGAACTCGCGCTGGCCGCCCGAGCTTGCGCCCTGTCCTCCCGGCATCTGCACCGAATGTGTGGCGTCGAAGACCACCGGGGCCGCGGCGCGCATCACGACCAGCGAACGCATGTCCGAGACCAGATAGTTGTAGCCGAAGGACGCGCCGCGCTCGCACACCATGATTTGCTCATTACCCGCCGCACGTGCCTTGGCCACGACATGGGCCATGTCCCAGGGAGCAAGAAACTGGGCTTTCTTGATATTGACCGGCTTGCCCTGACGGGCGACAGCCTGGATGAAATTGGTCTGGCGGCAGAGGAAGGCAGGGGTCTGCAGCACATCCACCACCGCGGCGATCTCGCCGAGCGGTGAATCTTCGTGCACATCGGTGAGCACGGGTACACGGATCTCCCGGCGGACTTTTTCGAGAATGGCGAGTCCGGCCTCGAGGCCCGGGCCCCGGAAACTCTCATGCGAGGTCCGGTTGGCCTTGTCGAAGGACGACTTGAAGATGAAGGTCATGCCGAGCGCCCGTGTCATCTCGGCAAGGGCGCCCGCGGTGTCCAGACAGAGCTGCTCGGACTCGATGACGCAGGGTCCTGCAATCAGGAAGAACGGCTGATCGCCCCCTATTTCGAAATCACACAGCTGCATGCCGGATCACTTTCCCTTGCTCTGCCGGTAGGCAAGCGCGGCCCGTACATAGGCCGTGAAAAGAGGATGGCCATCGCGCGGCGTGGATGTGAATTCGGGATGGAACTGGCAACCCACGAACCAGGGATGCGCCGGAATCTCTATGATTTCCACCAGGTTGCCGTCCATGGAGCGGCCTGCGATGCGCATGCCCGCGGCCTCCAGTTCCATCATGTAGGTATTGTTGAATTCATACCGGTGCCGGTGGCGCTCGACGATGGTTTCCGCATCGTAGGCGCGGGCCACGAGGCTGTCTGCGGCGAGCTTGCACTGCTGGCCACCGAGACGCATGGTACCGCCCTTGTCGGCCTGCTCGGACCGTCGCTGGGTAGAACCATCCGCAGCCTTCCATTCGGTGATGAGCGCAATCACGGGGTGAGGCGTGGCCGAATTGAATTCCGTGCTGTGAGCGCCCTCCAGGCGCGCGCAGTGGCGGGCAAATTCAATCACGGCAACCTGCATGCCGAGGCAGATCCCGAGGTAGGGTACCTTGTGTTCACGCGCATGACGGGCGCTGAGAATCTTGCCTTCGATCCCGCGTTCGCCAAATCCGGGTGCCACCAGTACGGCGTCCATGTCTTCAAGGGCGGCCGTGCCTTCCCGCTCCAGTATCTCGGCATCGATATAGCGGATGTTGACCCGGGTCCGCGTATGCACGCCGGCATGGATCAGCGCTTCACTGAGGGACTTGTAGGACTCCGTCAGGTGGACGTACTTGCCCACCATCGCGATATTCACTTCGTGCTCGGGATGCTCCTGGGCTTCGACCACCGCTTCCCATTCGTGCAGGTCGGCTGGCGGCGCGCTGAGACCGAGCTTCTCCACCACGATGTCATCCAGACCCTCGGCGTGCAGCATCATGGGAATCTTGTAGATGGAGCTCGCGTCGATGGCGGAAATGACCGCGTTCTCCTCCACATTGGTGAACAGTGCGATCTTGCGCCGTTCGGAGGCCGGCAAGGGGCGATCTGCCCGACACAGCAGGATGTCCGGCTGGATGCCGATGGAACGCAGCTCCTTGACCGAATGCTGGGTAGGCTTGGTCTTCATCTCGCCCGCCGAGCCGATGAACGGTACGAGGGTGAGATGGATGAACAGCGTGTTGCGAGCCCCGAGCTCGATACGCATCTGGCGGATGGCTTCGAGGAAAGGCAGTGATTCGATGTCACCCACCGTACCGCCTATCTCGACCATCACTATCTCGGCGTCACCCGCGCCCTGGCGGATGCACGCCTTGATCTCGTCCGTGATGTGCGGGATGACCTGCACCGTGGCACCGAGGTATTCGCCGCGACGCTCCTTGCGGATCACACGCTCGTAGATACGGCCGGTGGTGTAGTTGCTGTTGGCACTGGTCCGGCAGCGCACGAAGCGTTCGTAGTGTCCGAGGTCCAGATCGGTCTCGGCGCCGTCCTCGGTGACAAACACCTCGCCATGCTGGAAGGGGCTCATGGTGCCCGGATCCACATTGATGTACGGGTCGAGCTTGATCATCGCCACCTTGAAGCCGCGGGCCTCCAGGATGGCGCCCAGCGACGCCGACGCAATGCCTTTGCCAAGCGAGGAAACCACTCCACCGGTGGTGAATACGAAGCGGGTCATGCGGTGCCCTGGTGTTGGAACTGGACTGGGAGTGGTGTCGCCGGCGCGAGCGCCACCGCGGTGCGGGCAGGGCCCGATTCGCGAGCGCAAACTACCAGAAGGCGGGGGGGTCGCTCAACGCTTGCAATCCGGCGCGGTGCTAGAATGCGGCACTTTCAGCTGCCACAAACCCACCCCGCCCCCGCCTCGGAGTACAGGCATGCCCCAGCAGTCCCCTGCGCACAGCCCGCGTCTTTCTCCTGCAAGCCTCCTCGTCTGGATCACGATCTCCGTCCTGGGCGCCGCAGCCTTCGGCGGGATCGCCCTGCACCGCGGGGAGACCATCAACAGCCTCTGGTTCATCGTGGCGGCGAGCTGCGTGTACGCCATCGGGTACCGCTTCTACAGCCTGTTCATCGCCACCCGCATCCTGCATCTGGATGGGACTCGCGCCACGCCAGCCGAACGGCTCGCCGACGGCCGTGACTTCGTGCCCACGCATCGCTGGGTGGTCTTCGGTCACCATTTCGCCGCCATCGCAGGCCCTGGGCCGCTGATCGGTCCCACGCTCGCGGCGCAATTCGGCTATCTGCCCGGCACGCTGTGGATTCTGCTGGGCGGCGTGCTGGGCGGCTGTGTCCAGGATTTCATCGTCCTGTTCTGCTCCCTGCGTCGTAACGGACGTTCCCTTGGCCAGATGGCACGGGATGAACTCGGGCCCGTGGGCGGGCTGGCCGCCATGCTCGGTGTGGTGATGATCAGCCTCATCCTCATCGCGGTGCTGGGTCTCGTGGTCGTCAATGCCATGAAACACAGCCCTTGGGCGACCTTCACCGTGGCCGCCACCATCCCCATCGCATTCTTCATGGGCTTCTGGATGCGGGTGCTGCGTCCCGGCCAGGTGCTGGAGGCAACAGCCATCGGCATCGCGCTGCTGCTGCTGTCGGTTGCCGGCGGCGGCTGGATAGACGGCATGCCTGCCCTGCGGGTCTGGTTCGACTACGACGCACCGACCCTCGCCCTGATGATCATTGCCTATGGCTTCATGGCGGCAGTGTTGCCGGTCTGGATGCTGCTCGCGCCACGGGACTATCTGTCCACCTTCATGAAAGTGGGCACCATTGCCGCGCTGGCAGTGGCCATCCTGCTGCTGCGCCCGGAAATCCACATGCCGGCCGTCACCCAGTTCATCGATGGCACCGGTCCCATCTTCTCCGGCAAGCTCTTTCCCTTCGTGTTCATCACCATCGCCTGCGGCGCGATCTCGGGCTTCCATGCCCTGATCTCCTCCGGCACCACGCCCAAGCTCCTGATGAACGAAGCTGATGCACGCATGATCGGCTACGGCGCGATGATGATGGAGTCCTTCGTGGCGGTGATGGCCATGATCGCGGCCACGGTGCTGGAACCCGGGGTGTACTTCGCCATCAACAGCCCTGCTGGCGTGGTGGGTGCCGAGGCGGCCCAGGCCGTGGCAACCATCAGCAGCTGGGGATTCCCGGTCACCGTGGAGCAGATGGAATCGCTGGCCCGGGAAATGGGTGAAGTAACCCTCTTTGCACGGACCGGTGGCGCGCCCTCGCTTGCCGTCGGCATGGCGCATATCTTCTCGATGGTTTCCAGCCGTGAACTGCTTTCCCTCTGGTATCACTTCGCGATCATGTTCGAAGCCCTGTTCATCCTGACCACGCTGGATGCCGGCACCCGGGTCTCACGTTTCGTGTTGCAGGATTTTCTCGGCAATGCAGTCCCTGCCCTCGGCCGCACCAGCTGGTATCCGAGCGTGCTTTTCACCAGCGCACTCGTGGTGGCAGCCTGGGGCTATCTGCTCTACATGGGCACAATCGATCCCTTGGGCGGCATCAACAGCATGTGGCCGCTGTTCGGCATCGCCAACCAGATGCTGGCCGCCATCGCGCTCTGCGTGGTCACCACCATCCTGGTCAAGTCGGGCAAGACGCGCTATCTCTGGGTCACAGCGCTGCCCCTGTGCTGGCTTCTGATCGTGACCACCACTGCCGCCTTCCAGAAACTGTTCAATCCCGCGCCGCGCGTAGGTTTCCTCGCCCATGCGCGCGATCTGGCAGACAAACTGGCTGCCGGGACGCTCCCGCCGGAACTCGCCGCGCAGGCCCCGCGCCTCGTCTTCAATGATCGCCTGAATGCCGGACTGACCCTGCTCCTGATGTGCCTTGCATGGATACTGGTCTTCGACATGGTGCGTGTATGCCGGCGTCACTGGCGCGGACAGGTGGTGGCACCGAGCTCCGAAGCCCCTTATGTACGCAGCGCCCATGCAGCCGTCTGAACACACCCATCTCCCCACAGGTTTCGCGAGGCTGTTGCTCACGCTGCGCAAGATACTGCGCCTGCTGAACGGGGATACGGCCTATGCCCGCTATCTGGAGCACTGGCGCATGACGCACGCGGGAGAAGGAGAGCCGATGAGTCGCGCCGAATTCTTTACCACCGAAACGGCGCGTCGCTGGAACGGGGTACGGCGCTGTTGCTGAGGCACGCAGCAACGCCCACGCGCTGACGCTCTCGACGCGCAGAGTTCGCTCAGCGCCGCGCCGCCAGGGGCCGCGAGATATCGAAATACAGATCAAGCAGGTTTCCGGAATCCTGCTCGCGCACCTCGAAGACCAGACAGGCCACCCCGCCCTTGCATTGCGCCTCATGGCTGGCGCCCGGCTCCAGGCGCCTGCGTGCAAGATAGGCGTAGACCTCGGCAACCGAGATGGCGACACAGGGTGCATCCGGGCTTTGCCCTTCTCCCCGCTGGCACAGCGAGTCCATGAGGCCCTCAGCCACCTTGCGATGAAAAGCGGCGGCTGCGGGCGCGCCGAGGGCATCCTGGGCCCTTGCAGCCCCGAGATGCGCGAAGGGATTGACGTACTCCACCGCGAGCCAGGCTGTCGCAGCCTTGTCAGCCCCCGCAAAATCGTCTTTCGCCAGGGCCCGGCTGACATGCTCCTGCATCTCACGCAATGCCGGCGTATCCGCCTGATACGCCGCACTGGTGGCAAACGCGAGGCGCAAGGCCCTGAAATCGACACTGGTATCACCAGCCTCAAGGCGATCCCGCAAAGCGGGCCAGGCAGCCTCCGCTGCCAGCAATGCCGGGCACCAGAGGGCTGACAGCAGGGCGACAAGCTTGAGCGGGTTGCGCTTCACTGAGCAAGCGTCGAGGCCGTCGCAGCGATCAAGGCCCATGCGTCATCGATATGCCGGGTTGAAGTCTGCGGCTGTCCCACACAGAAGCGCAGAACGTAACGCCCGTCCAGCACAGTATGTGAGAGGTAGATCCTGCCACTCGCATTGAGTGCTTCGAGCAACGCGGCATTGCGTTCGTTGCTGTCGCGCAAGCGGAAGCACACCAGATTGAGGTGCACCGGGGCTACTGTCTCGAAGCGGGAATCCTGCGCGAGGTGGTCGGCAAAACGTGCCGTGAGTGCCACATGTCCGCGGATATAACTGCGCAAGCCCTCAGCCCCGTAGCGACGCAGGACGAACCACAGCTTGAGCGCCCGGAAGCGACGTCCCAGAGGAATCTGCCAGTCGCGGTAATCAAGAGCCGCACCCGCATCGCTGATGCTGTTGCGCAGATATTCAGGCGTGATGCTGAGCGCGCCGATGAGTGCATTGCGATCGGCGACGTACAGACAGCTGCAGTCAAAGTTGGTGAGCAGCCACTTGTGGGGGTTGAAGCAGTAGCTGTCTGCGAACTCAAGACCGGCCAGCAACGGCTGGTATTCGGGGCAGACCGCTGCGCTGCCGGCCAGGGCAGCATCGACATGCAACCAGATCCCTTCTTCACGGCACAGCGCACCGAGTTCCGGCAGTGGGTCGAAAGCCAGGGTGGAAGTGGTCCCCAGGGTTACGCAGACCATGCAGGGTGTCAGGCCAGCTGCACGATCAGCTGCGATCTGCGCCTTCAATGCCGCTGGAGACATTGCGAACTCGGCGTCGACCGCAATCTTGCGCAGCTGGCGCCGCCCGAGTCCTGCCACCATCACCGCCTTGTCGAGAGAGGAGTGCGTCTGGGTGGATCCGTAGACCACCAGATCCCCGCGACAACCTTCTTCATTACAGCGTCCTTCACTGGCGCGCTCCCGCGCGGCGAGCAAGGCACACAACACTGCACTGGAGGCCGAATCCTGCAACACGCCGCCGCCCGCACCCGACGAGAGAAAACGCGCCGGCAAGCCGCACAGGCTGGCGAGCCAGTCCAGCATGTGTGTCTCGAGTTCGGTGCACGCGGGGCTGGTGATCCAGAGCATGCCCTGCACGCCGAAGGCAGAGGACACGAGATCACCCATCAAGGAAGGCGTGGAGGTGTTGGCTGGAAAGTAGGCGAAGAAATTGGGCGACTGCCAGTGCGTGATGCCGGGCAGGATCAACTTCTCCAGATCTTCAATCAGGGCTGAGACAGGTTCGGAGTGCTCGGGCGCGTGCGCCGGCAGGGTGGCGCGGAGTGCGCCAGGTGCCACGGCGGACCGGACCGGAAACTCTTCCACACGCGAGAGATAGGACGCGATCCAGTCGAGGAATGCGTGCGCTTCCTGCCGGAAGGCTTCTGCGTCGAAACCGTTCGACTCTGGCAGGAGGGCTTCGCTCAAGGCAGTTCACTCCAACGCGTGGATCTGATGCCTCCGCACAAGGCCGGGACGAGCCCGGCAATTCCGCACGGAGAGGGACCGGCGTTCCAGCCGACGGTGGGGAGCACCCAGCCGCCAGCCGGATTCCAGGCTCAGAGATTGGCGAGGATGTGCTCGGCCGCGCTGACCTTGAATTCGCCAGGCGCTTCGACGAACACATGGCTGGCAACGCCATTGTCCACCACCAGGGCGAAACGCTGGCCGCGCTGCCCCATGCCGAAGCCGGAGGCGTCCAGCTCCAGACCCAGGGCCTTGGTGTAGATGCAGTTGCCATCCGCGAGCATGGTGATCTTGCCTTCGGCGCCGGCATGCTTGCCCCAGGCTCCCATCACGAAGACATCGTTCACTGCCAGGCAGGCGATGGTGTCCACGCCCTTGGCCTTGAGCTTGTCGGCATGTTCGATGAAGCCCGGCAGATGCTTGGCCGAGCAGGTCGGCGTGAAGGCGCCGGGGACGGAGAACAGCACCACCTTCTTGCCGTCGAAGAGCTCGGCAGAGGTCAGCTGACCCGGTCCCTTGTCGGTCATGATTCCGAAACTGCCCGTGGGCATCTTGTCGCCGGCTTTGATCGTCACGAGGGCCTCCAACAGTTGAGTGAAAATACGAAGGCGCATTGTGCCACCCCGGGTGGCGGCGCGGATAGGCGCGGCTTCCCGTCGGGATATTCCCGCTGTAGGAAAAAGGGATATAGTTGCAACCATGAGTCGCTCGATTGCCCGTTTCCTGACCGCCGTGGTGCGTGGCCTCGCCACCCCGCTCAGTCATCGCCAGCAGCGCAGGGTGTATGCCCGAGTCATCGAAAACCTGGAGCGGCTTGACCTGGCTGAGGTCGAGACCAGACGGGGCAAACTCCTGTTCAAGCAGCTGCGGGGCTCCTTCGTCGCCAGTGCAGTCTCGCGCTTTCACACGGATGAGCCAGAGACACTGGCGTGGATAGACAGCTTTGCGCCCGGGGAAACCCTGTGGGACGTCGGCGCCAACGTGGGGCTTTACTCCCTCTATGCAGCGCTGGATAGGCGCAACCCGGTGCTCGCCTTCGAGCCCTCCGGATTCAACTTCGGCCTGCTGGTCGAGCATGTGGCGCTGAACGGCCTGGGCCGGAGTGTCAGTCCGCTGTGCCTTGCCCTTGGCCATGGAGAGCGGCGGCTTGCCCACCTGCACATGCGCCATACGGATGCCGGCCATGGCAGCAACGCACTCGGCGAGGCGCGCAACACCTTCGGCACTTTCGAAGCAGTGTTCGAACAGGCCATCCCGGCCTGCTCGCTGGATGATTTTCGTGAACTGTTCGGCCTGCCTGCACCGGACCACATCAAGATTGATGTCGATGGCATCGAGGTGGACATCGTGCGGGGTGCCGAGAAAACCCTGCCGGGCGTGAATTCATTGCTGATTGAGATTGAAGGCGAAACCGGGCTCACTCACGTGGCGGAAATAGAGCAGCGGCTGGCGGCTGCAGGTCTGCACGAGGTGCTGGAAGTCCGCTCACAGGGCTCCCGCCGCAACCGTCTCTACCGCAGAGGCGTCTGAGCGCGAACTCAGGCGCGGGCCGGGAGCGGCGCCAGAGCGGCGGCCAGATCACGGCGCAGATCCTCCACCTCTTCCAACCCGACCGACAATCTCACCAAGCCTTCGACTATCCCGGCATTCATCCGATCCTCAGCACTGAGACGGCCATGGGTGGTGCTTGCCGGATGGGTGATGATGCTGCGCGTATCTCCCAGATTCCCGGTGATGGCAAAGAGCCGCACGCGATCGATGA
>JBDLQR010000436.1:0-5618 GCA_039800485.1 Pseudomonadota bacterium | reverse complement strand
AGCAGCATGAGCCAGTTCGAAGGTGTTGGGATTGCGGTCATAGCGGGGGAAGTCGCTGGATGTCACCAGCACGGCAAGCCGATGCCCCGGCTTGAACACCATCGAGGTCGCCCAGAGATCGACCTCCACACGCAGCAGGACCCCCGGCTCTACGGCCTCACGCTGCTGACCATTGCGCAAGGAAAGACGCAGCACCCCGTCACAGACGTTGTAGCGCTTTCCATCAGGGTGCACGTCGCACAGCTTGACCATGAAGTCGGTATCACGGCCACTGGTCGTGACATAGAGCACCGCTTTCACCGGCCCGGTGATTTCCAGTGGTTCCTCCACTGGCGCGGAGGTCCACGACAGCACATCGCGTCGGGTCAACAACGCCGACTGTTCCACCGGACCCGGCGTGTACTGCGGGGGCAACAGCAATGTCCCGCCGGCTGTTGGACAGGGGTCCTCCGGATCGTAGACGTAAGCCCGACTGGGAGTGTTGCCTTCCAGCGCACGGGAGAACTCACCGTTGCCATTCAGGAACCACGGCGTGGTGCGGGCCCGCGCCAGCGGCCAATCGCTTTCATCGCGCCACCGGTTGATGCCTTGCACGAAGATCCTGACCGGAGCCTCCTCCTCCACACCGTTCGGTTCGTCCTTGAGCCAGTGCCCGAACCAGCGCAGCTGCAAGCGGGTGAGGTCCTCCTTCAGGTCCAGAAACAGGCCATTCGCGCGAAAGCCGAAATCGAGCTGGCCCACCACATTCTGGAACATGCCATGCGACCAGGGCCCTACCACCAGCCTGCTGTGTCGGCGCGCGAGCGCCGAGCCGGCCTCATCCCGCATCTTGCGGTAATGCTGGAGATCAGCCGCCAACAGCAGATCGTGCCAACCGGCGATCGACAGGCTGGGCGCCGTGACTGCGGCATGACGCCCCGTCATCAGCAGACTGTCGGTCCAGGCATCAGGCGCGGGGTGGCGCAGGAATTCCTCGAAGAACGGCACGAAGGACTCGTCACCAGGGCGCGCCGGCACGAAACCCGTCAGCGGCTTGGCCTCGAGGATGCGGGCGAAATCGTCGATGTCGTCAATCAGTTGCACCAGCAGCGGGAAGAAATCCGCCGGTGCCGGGCGACCACGGATGAGCGCGGCCGGACCGATGGCACGCAAGGCCCACATGGCGAGCGTGCCGATGTTGAAGGCCCCGCCGCGCCAGAAATGGTCGCGCCAGAAATCGTTGGGGGCTGTGGTCGGGGACAAGGCCTTGAGCGCAGGATGGCCGGAAGCGGCCGCCAACCAGGATGTCCCCCCCATGTAGGAAAGGCCGTAGCAACCCACAGCTCCGGAGGACCAGGGCTGAGCGGCGGCCCAGGCCACGCTGTCATGTCCATCCAGCAATTCGTCCCGGTAGGGGAAGAAGGTTCCGCCCTCCGAGGCCCAGCGCCCTCGAACATCCTGGATGACTACCGCAAACCCCGCCGCAGCTGCCCGCACCGGGTCCAGTGTGAGGGCGGTAATCGGCCATAACTCCTTGTTATAAGGGGTTCTTTGCAAAAGGACCGGGTATCTCCCGGGCGCTGCCGGGCGATAAATGTCGGCCCGCAGCCTGACGCCATCACGCAGGGGCACCTCGACATTCTTGTCCACCAATACGGTCATCCGGGGCCTCCATCCAATCGATTTGCTGCAACGCGGTTGACATCTTGAAACACAATCGCCAAGAATTGCCAGCGCTTATTGCGATGCAGCATGTCGCTGCCTCAATATCACTGTCAACTTGAACCCGACCTTGCAGAAAGGGATTACTGAAATGTCTGAAACAAATGCCCGGACGGCAAACCCGTCCCCCCTGATGAACCCTGAATCTCTCGCGCCCTACTTCGACCAGCTGGTCGAACGTCAGGGTGAACTCTCATCCGCCATCAAGGAAAGCCATGCCCGTACGCAACGCATTGGCGCTGAACTGATGGACATGTTTCTGGCAAGCCAGAAAGACGTGTTGGACCTGTCCCGCCAGATCACCTTGAAGCCGCAGGACTACGCCGCCAACATCAAGGCCGTGGTCGATGCGACCACCGTCGCCCAGGAGCGTTCCATCGCACTGGCCAAGCTGTTCTACAAGGAACAGAGCGACGTCGCAGGTGAGATGCGCAAGTGGATGCAGAATGCGATGCAGACCAGCGGCGGCAACACAGAGATTGGAAAGAACATCCTCAACCTCTGGACTCGCCAGTAAGGTCGGGAGGATGGCCGTCCCGTCACGCGAGTGCCGGGACGGTGGGCGAGGCCAAGGCCCGGGGAACTGAAAGCACGATGGGAACTGAAGAACTCGACGACGACGATCTGGCCAATCCGTTCGCGCATGACCCTTCGGTCCAGCATGCGCTGACGCCCTTGTGGCGGGAGGCAGGCTGGCCGTTGGAATGGATGAAGCTGCGCACCAGCCCCACCTTCTATGGCTATGGGGTTCCGCGCGGTGAGGGCGAGCCGGTATTGCTCATTCCGGGATTCATGTCGGGCGACGGCTTGATGCTGGAGCTCCATCGTTGGCTGAAGCGCATCGGCTATCGCTCCTACCTGTCCAACATCATCTGGAACAATGATTGTCCGGACAAGACTGCGCGGATGCTGGCCAACAAGCTCCTGCGCATTCAGCGCGAACATGGAAGTCGCGTACGGGTGATCGGACACAGCCTGGGAGGGATGCTCGCCAAGAGCCTGGTGCAGGATCACCCGGAGCGCATCGACCGCATCATCACCCTGGGCTCCCCGTTCCGTTCTCTGGTGAAAGCCCACCCTGCAGTCGTCGGCATCTGGGATCAGCTCAAGGGCATGCGCAGCGGGCTGGTAGGTCGCAACCTCCATGCTTCCTGCGGGACGGGTCATTGTCTGTGCAGTTTCGTGAAGAATCTGGTTCAGCCGCAGCCCAGTGAGGTGCCGCAATTCGCGGTGTTTTCCCGCCAGGATGGCGTGGCGCACTGGAGCAGCTGCCTGGAGGAGGAACACTCCGCCAATACGGAAGTGAAATGTACTCATATCGGCATGGTGTACGACGTGGCGGTCTACAAGGCCATCGCGCGGCGCCTGCATCAGAAAATCGAAGGCGACCATCGCTCGCCGTCCAAAGCGTAGCGAAGCGGCAAGGAGTTCAAGATGGAGAAGGACAAACTGAATCCGATGGCTGTCTGGCGCGAATGGTTCGTCAAATCCGAGAAGGCCTGGAGCCAGGCGCTGACCGAAATGATGGGGGACGAGAAGTTCTCCAAAGGCATGGGGCGCTACATGCAGGAAGCACTGCACTCGCATCGCATGTTCAGCGAGGCGATGAGCCAGTATCTGGCCAACCTCAATCTCCCCTCCCGCTCGGACGTTCTCGACGTGAGCGATCGCCTGGGGCAGATCGAGGACACTCTCGCCGCGATCCAGGTGGAGCTGCGGCAGCAGCGCATTCAGTTGGCACGTGCCAATTCGATTGCGAACCCCGAGACCGGAGGCGAGACGGCCGCGCCGGCCAAACCCGCGCGGACGCGCCGCCCGCCGCAGCACCAGGCGTAGGGGCGCGGCCACCGTGAACAAGCCCGCTTACCACGCGCCCACCAAGGCTCAGCGCGCAGAGCTCGAGGAACAGGTCAGGAAGTCAGTCGAACGTGCCCTGTCCCGCAACATTCCGGGGCTGGCGCTGCAGCAGGCGTCGCTGGAACTCGAGGTTGGCCCCACACCAAAGGAAATCGTCTACACCCGCGACTCCTTGCGGCTGTACCACTACCTGCCGATGACTGATGAGGTCTACCGGGTACCGGTATTGATCGTGATGTCGCCCGTGGCCCGTGGTTACATTCTCGATCTGGCCAAAGGGCAGAGTTTCATCGAATACCTGCTGTTGCAGGGCTACGATGTCTACCTCATGGACTGGGTTCCGCCGCGTCGCGAGCACGCGCATCTCGGCATGAAGGACTTCGCCCTCGACCTCATTGACGAGAGCATCGCCCACGTCCAGCAGGACTCGGGCGAAACCGAAGTCTCCGTGGTGGGTTACTGCCTCGGCGGGTTTCTTGCCGCTGTCAACGCAGCCGTCCACAGCAAGGGGCCAATCCGGAACCTGGTGTGCTTCACCACACCCGTGAATGCAGAGGGCATGGCGCTTTACAAGGCATGGGTCGAAACCCAGGCGTTTGACATCGACCGGCTCGTCGATGCGCTGGGTGTCATCCCGGGTGACATGATCAACGCCTCGATACAGGCCCTGCGCCCACTCCAGAAGCAGGCCAACCAGATGCAGCTGCTGAACAACGTGCAGGATGATGCCTTCGTGAAGGCCAGTCTGCGGTTTGACCGTTGGGCCACCGAACAGCTGCCGGTCGCCGGGGCGCTTGCGCGCGATCTGGTCAACGACTTCCTGCGTGGAAACAAACTGGTCCGCGGCGAGTATGTGCTGGATGACAAACAGGTCGACCTCGGTAAAATCCGCGTGCCTTTCCTGCACGTCGCCGCAGAGTACGATCACATCGTGCCGACGGCGGCCTCCACTGATCTGGTGAAACTGGTTGGCAGCAAGGACAAGAATGAAATCGTCGTCAAGGGAGGTCATGTGAGCCTCATCGCCGGTGGCAACGCGGTCTACCGTCTGTGGCCCCAGCTCGACAAATGGCTGAGCGTGCGCTCCGTCTGATTCCCTCGTCGCTCCAGGAGAACACGCCCATGGCGCAGAAACCCGGCAATGCCCCGCAATATCCCCATGATGTGACCTTGGGTGGCAAGCACTACCACCTTCGCCTGATGAACGAGAACGATGGTGAGGCGGTACGCCAGTTTGCGCTGAAGCTGCCTCCCCATGACCTGCTGTTCATGCGCAGGGACATCACCAAGAGCGCAGGAGTCGGGCGCTGGCTGGACGCCCTCAAGCGAGGGGCCATGCATACCCTGCTGTGCGAGGACAACGAGGGGATCGTCGGCTATTCGTCGATTCACCTGACCGAGCTCGACTGGTCAGCACATGTTGCGGATTTGCGCGTGCAGATTGGCCAGCGCGCCCGCGGCGGCGGACTTGGGCGTTACATGACACGTGAGGCGTTCAACCTCGCGCTGTCCCTCGGCATCCGCAAGGTGGTGGCACGCATGACCACCGATCAAACCAGTGCGCGCGCGCTGTTTCAGGAGCTTGGCTTCACACCTGAAGCGCTGCTCAAGGACGAGGTGCGTGATCGCAACGGGGAATTCCACGACCTGCTCATCATGGCATGCAACGTGGAGACCTTCCTCGCCCAACGCGAGGCTTTCGGCGTCGCGCGCTGAGCGTGCAACGGCTGTTGCCTGCAACTGCTGGCTGATACCTGACACTCGTCCCGGAACCAGGCATGGCATATTTCCGGTTTGTCAGCTACGGCCTTGCGCTGCTGCTGCTCAGCGCCGTCGGTCTCGCCGGACCTGCACAGCCGCTTTCAATCCTGAATGAGTCAGTCCAACCCGGGGTTCGCCAGCGTCTGAATCTGGACTATGGCGCAGCTTTTCTGGGTGATCATCACACCACGCCGGTGATTGTCGCGCACGGCACCGCGCAGGGCCCGACCCTGTGCCTGACCGCAGCCGTGCATGGCGATGAAATCAATGGTGTCGAAGTCATCCGGCAGCTGCTCAGA
>JBDLQR010000435.1:0-4943 GCA_039800485.1 Pseudomonadota bacterium | reverse complement strand
TGAGGAACCGCCAGACATCCTCCAGCGGGAAACTGTGGATGGCCCCCAGGGAAATGACGATTGCATCTTCGACCGCCGCGGCCTGCAGCTCGAAATTGAACTGACGGCAAAACCGCTTGCGCAAGGCGAGCCCCCAGGCCCGGTTGATGCGGGTTCCGAAGGGAGAGTGGATGACGAGCTGCATCCCGCCGGATTCGTCGAAGAAGCGCTCGAGCACCAGCGTGTCCTGCGTCGGCATGACACCGAGAGCCAGGCGTCCACCGGCGAGATACTCGTAGATCTGCTCGGCGGCAGAGCGCCCGAGTGCAAGCTCGTCCTGCAACCAGGCAAGCAGCTGGGTTGCCCGTTGTGCCTCCGGCGCTGCCTGCAGGCGCGCGTCGAATTCGGTGCGCACGCGGGATACGGCGGCTGAGAGCTCATCGCTGCGCGCAGGTGCCTCCCCGATCCAGAACGGCATGTTGGGCGGCTCGCCTGCCGCGTCCGCCACGCGCACAGCCGATTGCTCAATCTTGACGATGCGCCAGGAACTGTTGCCGAGCTGGAAGATGCTTCCCGGCATGCTGTCTATCGCGAAATCCTCATTCACGCTGCCCACGAACTGCCCGGTGGGTTCCACCAGCACGTCGTAATCGGCCGTATCGGGAATGGCTCCGCCGCAGGTAATTGCCACCAGTCGCGCCCCCGGGCGGGGCCGGACCTGGCGGTTGATGCGATCGAGGTGCAGATAGGCACTGCGTCGGCCGCGCGCGAAGGCGTAACCCTCTGCCAGCATGTCGAGTACGCGGGTAAAGGCTTCGCTGGACAATGCGCGGTAACAGTAGGCACCGCGCATGAGCGCCAGCAACGCTTCCATGTCGCATTCGCCGCGCGCTGCAACTTCCGCCACGATTTGCTGGGCGAGCACATCCAGAGCGGGGCCGGCGATGGTCAGGCGATCAAGTTCACCCCGACGGGTCATGTCGAGCAGCGCCGCGCATTCCACCAGCTCATCCCGGCTCTGGGGGAAAACACGGCCCTTGATGAGCGCATCGAGCCGATGGCCGGAACGGCCGACACGCTGGAGCAGTGTCGCCAGCGTGCGGGTGGCGCCGATCTGGCACACCAGATCCACCTCTCCCACATCAATCCCGAGCTCGAGAGAGGCCGTAGCGACCAGCGCCCGCAGTTGTCCGGCTTTCAGGCGTTGCTCCGCCTGCAGGCGCAGCTCTCGCGACATGCTGCCGTGGTGGGAGGTGATGAGGTCATTCCCGATGCGGTCGCTGAGCGCCTTCGCAACCCGCTCGGCCATGCGTCGCGTGTTGACGAAGACCAGCGTCGTGCGGTGCTCGAGAATCAGTTCGGCGATGCGGTCGTGCATCTCGGCCGCCGACTCTGCAGACAGCACGGCCTCCAGCGGCGCGCTGGGGAGCTCCAGCGCCAAATCACGGGTCCGCGCATGTCCTTCGTCAATGAGATTGACCGTTCCGGCCAGATCCGCGATTGCGCGGGTACCGGCCAGGAAACGTGCGACCTCCTCAAGCGGACGCTGTGTGGCAGACAGGCCTATCCGGCGAGGCCGTTGTTCGGCCAGCGCGGACAGGCGCTCCAGACTGAGGGCGAGATGCGCACCCCGCTTGGTACCAGCCACGGCATGGATCTCGTCCACGATGATCGTGCGCGTGGTCTTGAGCATGTCACGACCGCTCTCACTGGTCAGCAGGATGTAGAGCGATTCGGGCGTGGTGACGAGGATCTGCGGGGGATTGCGCCGCATCAGCGCGCGCGACACCTGCGGGGTGTCGCCGGTGCGGACTGCCGTGCGCAGCGGGACCGGGGGATACCCCGCCTCGGCGAGGGCAGCCTGGATACCCGCCAAGGGCTGCTCCAGATTGCATTGGATGTCGTTGCTGAGTGCCTTGAGCGGGGAGACGTAGACTATCTGCACGCCCGGTGAGAGCCGGTCATCCACCCCCTGGCGCACCAGCTCATCGATGACCGCAAGGAATGCAGCCAGCGTCTTGCCCGCACCGGTCGGCGCAGCCACCAGCAGATCACGCGGGTCACGAAGCGCTTCCCAGGCGCGGAGCTGCACCGGGGTGGGCGCCGTGAAGGCTGACTGCAACCAGGCAGAGACTGCGGGGTGAAAACGTTCCGGAGACATGGTGTGAGCCTAGCGCGCCGTGACAGCCGGGACCAGTGAGCGCGATGATCGCGGTCCCGCAACTGCCAGGCCCGTTTGATGCAGACAGACACCCACCGCACGCTCACGCTCACGCCGATCGGCCATGTGGTCACCGAGGTGCCTGATGAGGAGATTCCGCGCCGTCGCCGCGAGCTGGTCTCCGAGGTACTGATTCTCCCGGAATACACGCCGGGTCTCACGGCCCTCGAAGCCTATTCCCACCTCATCGTGATTTTTTACATGGACCGTGCGCCACCGTGCAGCGAATTGCTGATGGCGCCCAACGCCGAAACGGGCAGGCCAGCCGTGGGCACCTTCGCCATGCGCACCCGCAATCGCCCCAATCCGCTGGGACTTGCGGTGGTCGATCTGCTCGAGATCAACGGCAACCGACTCAAGGTGAGGCGCCTCGATGCCTGGCACGGCACCCCCGTGGTTGATATCAAACCCTATGACTTTTACGACATCCACACGGACATCCGCGTGCCTGATTGGTCGAACAGCGCGAGGCGCAGCCACGCAGTCGGCGATCCCCCGGGGGGCTCCGATGCGGTAAAGTAGCTGCCTGTGAAGACCCTGCTCCGTCTACTGCCCATATCTGCGCTCGCCCTTGGCGTTGCGTGCCACGGCGCGCTTGCGACAGAGCCATCGGCAGGCCCGGAACCCATGCGGTTTGGAAGCTGGGTCGCGAAGTGCGAGGCTCCGCAGGAAGCCCAGCAAGGAGGCTGTTTCATCCTGCAGGAACTGGTGCTGCGCGAAGGGGGACAACGGGTCCTGCAGATGGCCATCGGATATGTGCCGGGAGACGATGCGCCCATCGCGGCCCTGAGCCTCCCGCTCGGCATGTCGCTGCCGGCTGGGGTCGTCATGGAAGTCCCCGGCGCAAACGCCATGCACTTCCCGGTGGAGCGTTGTGAGCCAAGTGGCTGTCGCGCGGGCGCGCGTCTGGAACCTGCCTTCCTCAGCGCCCTGGCCAAGGCCAAGCAGATGAAAGTGCGTTTCAATGACGCCAAGCGCGAGCCGATTGAGGTGGCGGTGTCGCTGGAGGGCTTCGCGGCCGGGCTTGCTGCCATCAAGTCGACACCACGACCCTGACGTCAGGTCGCGGTCAACTGCTGCAAACTTCTGGCTGGCCGTATCTCAGCCTCCTCTTCCGCCCAAGCACTCCTGCAGGACTACCCGGTCAAGCTGGGCGCCGCTGTCTACTGACAGTGATTGCCCCTCCCCGCCATTGATTTCCAGCACATAGCGCACAGGCGCAGGTGCCTGTCGGCGTCGCAGTGAATGCGGCTCGGCCTTGCGCTCGATGTGGACCATCGCACCATTGCCATCGAAAAAAAGCATGTCCAGAGGGATGAGTGTGTTCTTCATCCACATCGCTAGCCGTTCCTCTTCGTCGAACACGAACAGCATGCCATGGCCTTGGGTAAGCGATTTACGCCCCATGAGGCCGCGCCGACGCGCACGGGGCGTGCTGGCCACTTCCACATCGAAGCGATGTGCCCCGGTCGGGCTCGCGATCTGCAGTTGGCAGACGGACAAGGTTTCACGCGCCGGTACGGCGTGTGGAAACACTGCACCGAACGCCAGCACAGCGCCCACCCAGGCGACTGGCGAGGCCCACGCCCGCACACTAAACTGCCGCCGCCTGCTGCAACCCGGCAGCCCAGCTTCAACCGGAGATTTGTCCATGCGTTTGCGTATCCTCATCCTGATTCTTTGCACCGTTGGATCCAGCGTCGTGTTTGCACACGGCCCGTCCCGCCAGAAGGTCACCCAGACCATCGAGATCAATGCCCCTGCGGCCAAGGTCTGGGGCCTGATCGCGGATTTCTGCGCGATTTCGCAGTGGCACCCGGCGATCGCCGCGTGCACGCTGGAGGGCGGCAATGCAGTCGGCGCCAAGCGCACGCTGCGTGCAGGCAAGGCCGACGGTCCGGAGATCGTCGAAGAGCTGCAGGCCTACGACCCGGCGACGATGATGTATCGCTACAAGATCATCAAGACCGACAATGCGGTCATGCCCGTCACTACTTACTCGGCCTTCCTCACTGTCACGGCCAAGGACGACAAGACCAGCAGCGTGGAGTGGCGCAGCGGTTTCTATCGCGCCTACCCCAAGAACAATCCGCCACCGGAGCTGAACGATGAGGCCGCGCTGAAGGCAGTGAATGCCGTGTATCAGCAGGGGCTGGAAAACCTGAAGAAGCTCGCGGAGCAGCAAGGCTCCTGAGCGGCTGCGACTGATGCGCGCGTGCCTGCCATTCCTCGTCTCGCTCGCTGTCTGTGCGCCTGCAGGCGCGCAGCTGGCCTTCGTGACCAACCAGGGCACCGATACGGTGTCGGTGATGGATCTGCAGACACACCAGTCGCTCATTGAAATCCCCGTGGGCAAGGATCCGGCGGGCGTGGCGATCGAACGCTCGGGTGCGCGAGTGTTCATCACCACCCCGAGCGCCCACGGACTGAGCGTCATTGACGTGGCGAGCCGCAAGCAGACACAGCAGATTGATCTGGGCGGCGAAGTGCTCGGAATTGCGCGAGACCCCGTGCGGGACCGTGTCTATGTGACCGAATGGTACGGCCAGCGGCTGGTCGCGCTGGACACACGCACATTGGAAATCGTGCACGAGGTAGCCACCGGTGAAGTGCCGGCAGGCGTGGCCGTGAGTCCCGATGGCAGCTGGCTCATTCTTGCGCAACGGGATGTAAACACCATTGCCCTGCATGCCCTGCCGGGTCTGGAGCGTCTCGCGACGCTGACAGTAGGCAAGGCGCCGTT
>JBDLQR010000434.1:0-6714 GCA_039800485.1 Pseudomonadota bacterium | reverse complement strand
TCCAGCGGGACCCGCGCGCAGTACAGGAGCCGCAGCACTGCGCGGGGCAGCAGCACCACCTGCAGCAAGGTCAGTAACCGGCGCAGTGGCGTAACGCTTGCTGCCAGCTTTTCCAGTTCCAGCACTTCCACACCCGCCGTGAGGGCCTGCGGGTCGATACCACGCTGCACGAGGCGATCAAGGAATCGGCTGGAGGTAAACACCGTCTGGATATCCGCCTTGCGCAAGGCTGCCTGCACCGCCTCCGCACTCGCGGTGTAGTTGAGGTTGACCACGGTGCGGCCGCAGAGGAGCGCGCCGAGATTGGCGAGGGTCCCGCCATTGCTGGTGGGCAGGAGCAGACCGATGTTCTGCCCTTTGCCGTGACGACGAATGAACCTGCGCAGGATCAAGGCGCCGGTGAGTGCTCGCCACGCGGACAGCGGACCGGACACGGTATCGGCCAGCAACATGTCGCCCTTCATGCGCTTGGCCGTGGCGAGGAAGGCTTCCGGAATGGTTTCGAGCGTGCGGGTGTAATCCTCCCAGGACTGGATGGAGAGCTCGAAGACGCGACGCTTCAAGGCTTCCGCCGGCGTGGACAGCGGCAAGGTGCCACCAAAAGCCACCACGAGATTACGCCGCAGCACGCTGCGTCGCAGGGATTGCAGATGGGCGCTGGCACGCGAGAAGGAGCTGCCCCACAGGCCACGGAGGTAAAAGGGAATGATGATGCCCTGGGCCTCTGTCACCGCCTGTTCATAACCACGACGGAACTCCCCGAGATGTCCGGTACGACTGATTGCACCTTCCGGAAACATCGCGACGACCTGGCCGGCATTCAGGCATTTGCGCACCTCATCCAGTGCAGATCTGCTGCCGGCCCCACTGATCGGGATCACCCCGAAGCTGTTCAGGAACCAGCGCAGATACCAGCGCTCGAACAGGGCCCGCTCCATCACGAAACGGATGGGACGGGGACAGGCCATCTGCAGCACGGCCCAGTCTATCCACGAGATGTGATTGCCAAGCAGCAATACGCCACCGGTCTTGGGAATATTGTGGGTACCCAGCACCCGTACGCGATAGCGACGGGACAGCACGAAGCGTCCGAACAGATGCACCAGTGCGTGTAACAGTCCCTCCAGCGAGAAACGCGCGCCGCCGCGTTGGTGGAGAAACATCAGCGAGGCGGTGCGATGCCGGTCAGCGAGGCGCGCGCGGACATCTCGATCCAGTTGCCATCCGGATCCAGTACGAAGCCATAGCGCGCAACGGTGCCGAAGTTCACCGCCGCCCGCCCGAGTCGTCCGCCCCGGCCGACGATCGCCGTGATTTCAGCATCTGCATCAAAGATCTGTACAGTGAGGTAGCGAAAACCGGGGCCGATGAAATCGGGTGTAGTGCTGCCGCCGGGTCCTTTTTCCACCCAGAGCAGGCTGTCGCCGCAACGTGCGACGTTGGGCGCGACCTCTTCGAATTCCAGCGCACCGAGATAGAAATCCATCATGCGTGCGGGTTCTGGCGTGCGCACGGTGATGCCGATGCGTTCCACCCCGTCGGTACCGGGTGGTACCAGCCGCACGCTTTCTCCGCTCGGCGCATGCCCGGACCAGGCTGGTCCCTCTGCCCGCGCAAGGGTGAGGCCGACATAACCGGAAGGGGGGAGTGCGGGCATCGGGTGGCGATAGTGATTCACCTTGATGACTGAGGCATGGGCATCGTAGCGATGCTGTACCCAGAGCTCATCGAAAGGGAGCTCATGATCGAGCCGCAGGCCCACGGTCTCGCCCCAGAAACGCCGGTGATTCTCGAGGTCTGCCGTGAACAGACCGAGATCGAGATGAGGTTTGGCCAGCCGCATGCAGAGGTCTCCTGGGTGGGATCAGGGTCGGATCAGGGCGGGAGCAGGTCGAGTGCCGAATTGTCGATGGCCTGTTCGGCACCCCCTATCGTCATGTGCATGAGCATGCGGTCGCCGCGATCGGTGCGCTTGACGATGAGTGTGGCGGCAATGGCCACGGCAATCACCGCGTAACTGTAGTGCCGGTAATCATCGAGCAGGTGATCGAAGCTGTAATCCTTCACGCCAAGCGCGAGCAGATCATCGTGATACCCCTTCAGCAGATCCCGTTCGTGTTTGCGGCGGGTTTCGCGATCAAAGCACCCGCCCAGAAAGTACGCCACGTCCATGCCGGTGCCGAGAAAATTACTGGTCTGCCAGTCCACCAGCGCAACCCGTCCATCCGGCCCGCCGAACAGCATGTTGTCCGGGCGGAAATCGCAATGGGTGAAAGTCTTGGGGAACGGCCGCGGCCGGTTCCAGAAAGCGTGGTTGCGCACGAAGCGATCACAGCAGGCGGTGACTTCGGGTGAGAGCCAGCCCTGGTAGTTCTTCTGTACATGATCCCAGGAGCGCTCGATGAGCTCTGTGGTATAGAAACCCTGGGCGCCCTCGGGCACGTAAAGCCAGGGTTGCTGCATGAGGGCCTTATCGTTCCAGAAGGTGGCGTGCAGCATTGCAGCCTCCTTCAGCGCGGCCCGGGCTTCGTCGAGCGTACAGCCACGGAACTGATCGCCGGTCTGGGCTGGCGCGAGATCCTCGAACAGCAGCGCAAAATCCCCTTTCTCGTCGATCTCCGCCACATAGGGCAGTGGGGTACGGGCGCGGGCCTTGTGGGCGAGTTCGCGATAGAACATCACCTCGGCCCGATAAAAACCCATGGTGCGTCCGCTCTCGGCGGCCACCGGATTGGCGGAGGAAAACTTGCCCACCACGGTCTGCGGTGCTTCCGGCGCGGGGGTGCCGGCGTAGTGCAGATGAAAGCGGCGTGTTTCGCCAAGCTGCCCGGTGCCCACCGTTTCCATGTCGAATCTGGCCACGCGGGCCTCGATGCCACGGCCGGCCAGTGCCTTGGTGAGCCACTCGGCGGTGATTGCCTCGGGCGGCAGGACTGGAAGACCGGATGACATGCGGGGACTCCTGGACGAGATGCGACCGTCCGAATCTTATGCAAGGCGCTGACAAAGCAACAGACTTGATTCGCCGCGGTGCTTGTCTCCCTCCGCTCCGGTTGTTGACCGGATCTGGCAACGCTAGAGTCCAGCCCCATGCGCAACCATCCCATCACGAGTCACTGATCATGGCGCAGGCAAGGCTGGCACAGGTTCTGGGTCGGCGCGATGCGCTGGCGCTTGCCTTCGGCGCGATGATTGGTTGGAGCTGGGTTCTGCTCACAGGCCCATGGACCACACAGGCGGGATCCATGGGCGCGCTGCTAGGCTTCGCGCTCGGGGGCTTGGCCATGATCTCCGTGGCACTGTGCTACGCAGAGCTGGCCTCGGCCATGCCGGAGGCCGGCGGTGAACATGTCTACAGCCTGCGGGCGCTGGGCCGCACCCCTTCATTCATCTGCTCATGGGCCATCGTGCTCGGCTATGTCTCGGTTGCGGCCTTCGAAACCGTAGCCTTCCCGTATGCCTTGTCGCACCTGATGCCGGGCCTCGATCTCGGCTATCTGTGGACTCTCGGAGGCTTTGACATCCATCTGAGCTTTGTTGCCACCGGCCTGCTTGGCGCCGTGCTCGTCAGCGTCATCAATGTGCGGGGTCTGTTGCTGGCCTCCAAGGTGCAGAACGTGGTGACCGCCTTCATCGTGTTGTGTGGTCTGGTGGTTTTGGTGGGCGCTCTGCTGAGGGGCGACACCACCAACCTGCAACCTCACTTTGATGGTGGCCTGGCCGGGCTTGCGACCGTGCTCATCGTGGTTCCGATGATGTTCATGGGCTTTGACGTGATCCCGCAGGCGGCTGCCGAAATCCGCCTGCCCCATGCGGCCCTCGGCCGCGTGATCGTCATCTCTGTGCTGTGCGGAATGGCTTTTTATTGCGCGATGATTCTGGCTGTCGGTCTCGCCCTGCCCGCGGCGACCCGCGCCGCGGGAGGCATGACGACCGCTCTCGCCAGCGAAAGCGTCTGGGGCGGACGCTGGGCGAGCACGCTGTTGATTCTGGGCGGCGTGGCGGGGATCGTCACCACCTGGAACGCGTTCGTGGTGGGTGCCAGCCGTCTGCTCTACTCGATGGCGGAGGATGGCATGCTGCCGGCGGTCTTCGCCCGGCTGCATCCCAGGTATCGCACGCCCCATGTAGCGATTCTGACCGTCGGTCTGCTGACGTGCCTCGCGCCGTGGTTCGGACGACCAGTGCTGCTGTGGCTGATCAATGCCGGCAGTTTCGGCGTAGTGATTGGTTACGCGCTCGTGGCCCTCTCCTTCCTGTGCCTGCGCTGGCGCGAACCGGCGATGCCGAGACCCTATCGGGTGTCCGGCGGGAAGTTGGTGGGCTGGGTAGCGCTCGCCGTCTGCCTCGGACTCATCATGCTCTTCATGCCCGGGAGCCTGGCCGCACTCTCACATGAGGAATGGCTCATCTGTCTCGCCTGGGCCGGTTTCGGATGGGCCTGTCACGCCGCCACCCGGCCTAAGCTCACCCGAAATTGATGCGGGCCTCGAGATTGGTGCGGGAGTCCGCATTCTCCAGTGCTTCTTCCATGCTTATCCGGCCCTCGCGAAAGAGGTTGAAGAGCGCTTCGTCGAAGGTCTGCATGCCCTTGACGCCGCTGTTGCCCATGGCCTCCTTGATGGCATGGAGATCCCCCTTGAGGATGAGCTCGGCGATATGCGGTGTGTTCACCAGAATCTCGATTGCAGCGACCCGATGGCCCTCCACGCCCCGCACCAGACGCTGGGAGATGACCGCGCGCAGGTTGAGCGACAGGTCGAGCAGCAACTGCTTGTGGAACTCCTGCGGGAACAGATTGATCACACGCTCCATCGCCTGATTGGCGTTGTTGGCATGCAGGGTGGAAAGGCACAGGTGGCCGGTGTTACAGAGTTCCAGCGCCGCTTCCATGGTTTCCCGGTCCCGCACTTCACCGATGAGGATGACGTTCGGAGCCTCACGGAGGGAGGCACGCAGCGCAGCCTTGAAGGACAGGGTATCCACACCCACCTCACGCTGGTTGACGATGCAACGCAGGTTGGGATGCGAAAATTCGATGGGATCCTCGATGGTGAGAATGTGCCCGGGCGCACGCTGGTTACGCTCGTTGATCATGGCGGCCAGCGTGGTCGATTTGCCTGAGCCCGTGGAACCAGCCATCAGGATCAGGCCGCGCTTGTTCATGACCATGGCCTTCAGGATTTCCGGCAGGCCGTATTCGTCAATCGTGGGGATGCGTGAGGGAATGAGGCGCAACACCAGACCCACCTCCCCGCGCTGCCTGAACACGTTGGCACGGAAGCGCGCTGATCCATCCTCCAGTGAAATGGCGAAATCACACTCCAGCGTCTCTTCAAAACGCCGGATCTGGGCGTCGCCCATCACGCCATAAGCTGCCGCCTGGGTCTGCTCGCCATTGAGCACCGTCTTGCCGACGGTGCTGATCACGCCATCGATCTGGATCTTCACCGCCGCGCCGGCGCTGAAAAAAAGATCAGAGCCGCTCTTGTCCCGCAACAGTTTCAGGTAAGGCGTGATGTCCATAAGTGTCTCCCGGCCCTCAGCGCCGCATCATCCGTGGATCTTCGGTTTCTTCCAGACTCAGCGACGAGCCTCCGAGTTCACCCTTCCCGCGCTTGCTCTCCAGCTTGATCCGCAGGCGCAACTCATTCATCGAATCCGCGCTGCGCAGCGCGTCATCATAGGAAATCGCGCCCTCTTCGAAGAGGTCGAACAGCGCTTGGTCAAAGGTCTTCATGCCCTGTTCATTGGAGCGCCCCATGACTTCCTTGAGCTGGTGGATCTCGCCCTTGAGCATCAGATCAGAGATCAAAGGGGTGTTCAGCATGATTTCGATGCCTGCGACGCGCCCCGTGCCATTGGCACGCTTGAGCAGGCGCTGGGCGATGATCGCCCGCACGTTGAGCGACATGTCCATGAACAGCTGCTGGTGGCGTTCCTGCGGGAAGAAATTGATGATGCGATCGAGCGCCTGGTTGGCGCTGTTGGCATGCAGGGTGGCCATGGCCAGGTGACCGGTTTCCGCAAAGGCCAGGCCGAACTCCATGGTCTCGCGGTCGCGGATTTCGCCGAGCAGAATCACATCCGGGGCCTGGCGCAGCGTGTTCTTGAGGGCGATCTCCCAGCCATCGGTATCTACCCCCACCTCGCGCTGCATCACGATGCAGTTCTTGTGCGGATGCACGTATTCGATGGGGTCCTCGATGGTGATGATGTGGCCGTAACTGTTTTCATTGCGGTGGTTGATCATCGCGGCCAGCGAGGTGGACTTTCCTGATCCCGTACCGCCTACCATGATCACGAGCCCGCGTTTGGTGAGCGAGACTTCCTTCATGATCTGGGGCAGGCCAAGTGCCTCGATGGTGGGCACGTTGGTTTCGATGGTACGCAGGACCATGCCGCTGTAACCCTGCTGCACGAACGAATTCACGCGGAAGCGGCCGATGCCGGCGGGTGCAATCGCAAAATTGCATTCCTTGGTGGCCTCGAACTCCTTCAGCTGACGGTCGTTCATGATGGCATGCACCATGCCGCGCGTGTTCTCGGCCGTAAGCCGGGTCTTGGAAACCGGCATCACCCGTCCGTCGATCTTGATGGCAGGCGGATAGTCCACGGTGATGAACAGATCAGAGCCTTTCTTGTCCACCATGAGCTTCAGCAGATCACGCATGAACTTGATTGCCTGTTCTCTTTCCATCTCGCTTGCTCCTG
>JBDLQR010000433.1:0-3177 GCA_039800485.1 Pseudomonadota bacterium | reverse complement strand
CTTCTTCATCTTGCGCAGCACTTCGGCACTGATCTGCGGCGGGGCGAGCTTCTTGTCCCGCACCTCCACCCACGCGTCACCGTTTTCGGCCGCGCTGATGCTGTAGGGCATCAGGTTGATGTCCTTCTGCACCTCTTTCTCGGTGAACTTGCGGCCGATCAGCCGCTTCACCGCGTAGATGGTGTTCTTGGGGTTGGTCACCGACTGCCGCTTGGCGGAGGCGCCGACCAGGATCTCACCGTCTTCCTGGTACGCAATGATGGACGGCGTGGTGCGTGCGCCCTCGCTGTTCTCGATGACCCGGGTGGTATTGCCTTCCATGACCGCAACGCACGAATTTGTCGTGCCGAGGTCGATGCCGATGATCTTGCCCATGATGTGCTCCTGGAGCGATGTGTTGGATGGTATGGAGGTGCGGATGGCGCCGCGTGTTTCAAGGCGTCAGTTTCATTTCGGTGCGCTGACGGTCACCAGGGCGGGCCGCAAGACGCGGTCGGCGATCTGGTAGCCCTTCTGCAGCACACTGACCACCGTCTGCGACTCCTGCTCCGACGGGACGACACTGATGGCCTGGTGGTGGTGCGGATCGAACCGCGTGCCTGCGGGCGGATCGATGGCCAGCACTTTGTTGCGCTCCAGTGCCTGGGAGAGTTGTCGAAGGGTGGCGCGCACGCCTTCGAGCAACTGTTCGTTGCTCGCGTTGGGAAGCGCCAGTGCAGCCTCCAGGCTGTCCTTCACCGGCAGCATGCCGTCGGCGAAGCCTTCGATCGCGAACTTGCGGACCTTGGTCGTCTCTTCCTCGGCCCGCCGGCGGATGTTTTCCGCTTCTGCCTTGGCGCGCAGATAGGCGTCAGACATCGACGTCAGACGGGATTCGAGGTCGAGGATCCTCTGCTCGGTGCTGAGAGTCTCGGGGGTGCTGTCCGCGGCGGGAGCGCCCTCGGGCGTTACGGCGGATGAATCAGTGCCCTCGTCAGGGCGCTCCGCGTGAGCGTGTGCATTCATGGTGTGTCGTCCGATGCGTTTTCGGGTGATGTCCCAGACCCTTTTCGTGAATGAGGGCAGACGCGGCTTTTTCAAGAGACCGCCTCCTGGGATCGCTTCGAGGCGCATCGCTCTGACCCAGCCCACAGCGGGTCAAGCACGGCGGGCGTGGCTGCTGAGGTTGCAGGCCTTGCGCTCAATCACGCGCGCCCATGGCCAGGGCGCGCTCGCGCTGCAGGTTCAGTTCAGCCGGGCAGGTGCCGCCATCAAGGGGCCAGCCTTGCAGATGCCTGCGCACCACGCCGGCCAGTGCGGCGATGCCTTGCGGGTCATCATTGAGGCAGGGTATGTAGCTGAATCGTTGCCCACCCGCCTGGAGAAAGGCGTCGCGCGCTTCCTGCGCGATCTCTTCCAGCGTTTCGAGGCAGTCCACGGCAAAGCCCGGGCAGATGACGTCCACCTCGGTCGTGCCGGCTGCCGCCAGTTCCTTGAGTGTGGGCTCGGTATACGGGCGCAGCCACTGCGCCTTGCCGAAGCGGCTCTGGAAGGTGATGCGCCAGGCGCTGTCGGGCAATTCCAGGGCGGTGGCCAGCTTGCGGGCCATCTTGTGGCACTCGCAGTGGTAGGGATCGCCCAGGTGGAGCGAGCGTTCGGGCAAACCGTGAAAGCTCATCACCAAGGTCGGTGCACGGCCGTGCTGCGACCAATGGGCGCGCACCCGCTGCGCCAGCGCCTCGATCAATGCCGGATCGTCGCCGTAGCGATTGATGAATCGGAACTCCGGCACCTGGCGCGACTGCGCAACCCATCCCGCAACGGCATCCCACACGCTGGCGGTGGTCGCTGCGGCGTACTGTGGGTACAGCGGCAGCACCAGGATCCGCGTGCAGCCTTCACGCCTGAGCTCGTCCAGCATGGCGCCGATGGCCGGGTTCCCGTAGCGCATGGCGTGACGCACCACGACGCTCACGCCCTGGGACTGCAGATCCTGCGCGATCAAGTCGGCCATCCGGGCGGTGTGGACCACCAGCGGCGATCCCTCGGGCAGCCAGATGCTCGCGTATTTCGCGACTGACTTCGCCGGACGCGTGTTCAGGATGATGCCGTGCAGGACCAGCATCCAGACCCAGCGTGGAATCTCGACCACCCGCGGATCGGAAAGAAATTCGGCCAGGTAGCGCCGCGTTGCGCCCGTGGTGGGCGCGTCAGGGCTCCCCAGGTTGACGAGCAGGACGCCAGTTTTCGAGGCTCGACCATGGGCGTAAGCCGGCTCAGATCTGAACGGCATGAAGGTGGCTAAATAGGGTGAGTCGGCTTGCGAAGCGGCTGGGATTATCCGGGGCCTGCGCTTGGCTGTCCTTGAAGACGGGCTAGCGGCGTCAACGTGGGTTGTGGATGGAGTGGCTCGGATAGGTGACTTCGAAGCTGATGCTCAGCTCGGGCCGCAGCCGGGCCATGGGCGGGCCGAGATGGATCTGGCCTTTGCCATGCAGCACGCACACCGATCGGCGCAGCAGCATGCCATCCCCCTCTGCGAAGCTCACATGCGTGCCATTGAAGCTCAGATCGCACAGCACGAAGGCGTCGCTCTGCCACTCGATGCGGGCGTGGGCGCGCGACACCTTGGGGTGATCAATGCGGAAGGCTGAAGGCGGCGCGCGGCCGATCAGCAGTGGCAACTCCTCTCGACGCAGCGACAAAGCGCCCCGCGGGCCGACCAGGCGAAGCTCCGCGGGCGGGGGCTCCTCATTCATCACCTCCGACTGTGCGGCGGTCTCGTCTGCGCTGGTGCGACGGCCCCCACAGGCCAGGACCTCCACCGGCTCGGCGCGTCCTCGCAGCGACAAGGGCCCGAGGCGACGGAAGAGGCTGCGGCGTGTCTCATCTAGCGCCTCATAGGCCGGGCCGGTGATGAGCGTCTCGCGGTCAGAGGCGTGGTCGAGCAGGCGTGCGGCCACATTGATGGCGTCACCGTAACACTCCGCCCCCAGTTCGACCACCTCCCCGAGCGAGATCGCTACATGCAGGCGTAGCGTCGGGTCAGGCGTGGCCACCGGCTTGAGCGCGTCGAGCGGGACGGCCTGCTCCAGTACGTCATGCATGCTGAACGCGGCGCGAACCGCGTGCGACGGGTCGTCGAACAACGCCAGCACGCCGTCACCGAGCGTCTTCACCACGGTGCCGCCGTCCTCA
>JBDLQR010000432.1:0-14143 GCA_039800485.1 Pseudomonadota bacterium | reverse complement strand
TGTCGCCCGCAGTGAAAACGCCGGGCACGGAGGTCATCCAGTTGCGATCCCGCCAGACATTGCCGCGATCGTTGAGTTTGACCTTGAAGCCCTCGAGCACCGGGTGCTCGGGTCCGGTGAAGCCCATCGCGAGCAGTGCGAGATCGCACGGAATCTGGCGCAGCGTCGCCGGCAGTTCCTCGAACACCGTACGGCCGTCCACCACGCGCACCTCCACGTCCACCAGTTCCAGGGCCTTCACCCGACCGGCACCGTCATCGATGAAGCGCTTGGTGGAAACCGCGAACACGCGATCACCGCCCTCTTCATGCGCGGAGGCAGTCCGATAGATGCGGGGCCATTCCGGCCAGGGGTTGTCACCTGATCTGTCCGCCGGCGGCTTGGCCATGATCTCCAGCTGGGTGACGTGCCTGGCGTGATGACGGTGTGCCGTTCCCAGGCAATCGGCGCCAGTGTCGCCGCCGCCGATGATGACGACGTGCTTGCCTTCTGCGTTGATGAAGTCCGCCGCAGGGATCGAGTCCCCCTCCAGCTTGCGGTTCTGGCGGGTGAGGTAGTCCATCGCAAAGTGCACGCCTTCGAGTTCACGCCCGGGCAGGCCCAGGTCCCGCGGTACCGTGGCCCCTCCCGCCAGCAGGACGGCGTCGAAGTCCTTGCGCAGTCGCTCAGTGGCGACATTCACACCCACATTGGCATTGGTCTCGAACACCACGCCTTCTGCCTGCATCTGCTCCAGGCGGCGATCGAGCACGCGCTTCTCCATCTTGAACTCGGGAATACCGTAACGGAGCAGGCCACCGATGCGGTCATCGCGCTCGAACACCGTCACGGCGTGGCCTGCACGTCGCAGCTGCTGGGCAGCGGCGAGTCCCGCCGGCCCGGAGCCCACCACGGCGATCCGCTTGCCAGTTTCATGTGCGGGTGGCTGTGGCTTGACCCATCCCTCCTCGAATGCGCGATCGATAATCGCGAGTTCTACTGCCTTGATGGTCACGGGATTGTCATTGATCCCGAGCACGCAGGAACCTTCACACGGTGCCGGACACAGGGAGCCGGTGAATTCCGGGAAATTGTTGGTCGCATGGAGGCGATCAAGCGCCTCATGCCAACGGTCACGGTAGACCAGATCGTTCCAGTCCGGGATCAGGTTGCCCAGCGGACACCCCTGGTGGCAGAACGGGACGCCACAGTCCATGCAACGCGCGGCCTGGCGGTTGAGAGGCTCAGGCGCCCATTTTTCCATGACCTGACGCCAGTCGCGGAGTCGTTCCGCGACCGGTCTGTAGGGCTGCTTGTCACGTCCGTATTCGAGAAATCCAGTCGGCTTAGCCATGAGCTGCCTCCATGATCGCTTGTTCTTCCGGGAGTCCCGCCTGACGGGCTCGCGCAATGGCCTGCAGCACCGCCTTGTAGTCGCGCGGCATGACTTTCACGAAATCCTTGCGATGCGTCGACCAGCCCTCAAGGATGTGGCCGGCTACGGTACTGCCCGTATGTTTCTGGTGATTGGTGAGCAACCTCACCACGGCTTCCTCATCTTCCGGCGCTTCGATGCGATCGAGATCGACCATTTCCGTGTTGCAAAGCGCGGGGAAACGGTTGTCCGGGTCAAACACGTAAGCCACGCCACCGGACATGCCGGCGGCGAAGTTGCGGCCTGTACGCCCGATGATCACGACACGCCCGCCGGTCATGTATTCGCAACCATGATCACCCACGCCCTCGACGACGGCCTCTGCGCCACTGTTCCTCACGCAGAAACGCTCGCCCGCCACGCCGCGGATGTAGGCTTCTCCGGAGGTTGCACCATAGAGCGCGACGTTGCCGATGATGATGTTTTCCTCTGGCACGAAAGTGGCCTGATGCGGCGGAAACACCTTGATCTTGCCCCCGGACAGGCCCTTGCCCACGTAGTCGTTGGAGTCGCCCTCCAGCGTGAGCGTGATGCCGCGCGGGATGAAGGCACCGAAGCTCTGCCCCGCTGAGCCGGTGAAATGGATACGGATGGTGTCATCCGGCAGCCCGTCCCCGCCGTGCCGCCGGGTCAGCTCGTAACCGAGGATCGTGCCCACGGTGCGGTTGACGTTGCGAATGGGCAAGGAGAGCTGCACCGGCTCGCGATGCTCCAGCGCAGGCCGGCAGGCGGGCACCAGCGTGAGCCGATCAAGCGATCGATCGAGGCCGTGGTCCTGACTGCGCACGCAACGAACCGGGACCTCCGGACTGACCTTGGGTTGATGGAGGACCTGGGTGAAATCCAGGCCTCGCGCCTTCCAGTGGTCCACTGCTTCGGCGACATCGATCCGGTTCACCTGGCCGATCATTTCGTCCATGGTCCGGAAACCGAGGGCCGCCATGTACTCACGGACTTCCTGTGCGACGAAGCGGAAGAAGTTCTCGACGAACTCGGGTTTGCCGGCAAACTTTTCGCGCAGGCGCGGATCCTGTGTGGCAATTCCCACCGGGCAGGTATTGAGATGGCACACCCGCATCATGACGCAACCCATCACCACCAGCGGCGCGGTGGCAAACCCATATTCTTCGGCGCCAAGCAGGGCTCCGATGATCACATCGCGTCCGGTCTTCATCTGGCCATCGACCTGGACCACGATGCGGTCGCGCAGCTTGTTCTGCACCAGCACCTGCTGGGTCTCGGCAAGTCCCAGCTCCCACGGCACACCAGCATGCTTGAGTGACGTGACGGGCGAAGCACCAGTGCCGCCGTCGTAACCTGAGATGAGAACAACGTCGGAGTAGGCCTTGGCCACACCGGCAGCCACGGTACCCACGCCTACCTCTGCGACGAGCTTCACATGGACGCGCGCCTCGGGGTTGGCGTTCTTCAGATCGTGGATGAGCTGCGCGAGATCCTCGATTGAGTAGATATCGTGGTGGGGCGGTGGCGAAATCAGGCCCACGCCCGGTGTCGAATACCGCACCTTGGCGATCCAGGGATAAACCTTGTGGCCGGGAAGCTGACCGCCTTCACCGGGCTTCGCGCCCTGCGCCATCTTGATCTGCAGGTCGTCCGCGTTGACCAGATATTCGCTGGTCACACCAAAGCGCCCGGAAGCCACCTGCTTGATGGCAGAACGTCGCAGGTCACCATTGGCATCCGGCTTGTAGCGCGCCGGATCTTCACCGCCCTCGCCGGTATTGGAGCGACCGCCGATGCGGTTGAGTGCAATGGCGAGGGTTTCGTGCGCTTCCGAGCTGATGGAGCCATAGGACATGGCGCCGGTATGAAAGCGCTTCATGATTGCTTCCACCGACTCGACCTCATCCACCGGCAAAGGCTTGGGCAGGGTCTTCAGCTTGAACAGGCCGCGCAGGGTTGCCAGATGTTCGCTCTGCTGATCCACGAGCGTCGTGTATTCCTTGAAGATCTGGAACTGCCCGGCCCGAGTCGCGTGCTGCAGCTTGAACACCGTCTCGGGATTGAAGAGGTGATATTCACCATCGCGACGCCACTGGTACTCCCCACCCCACTCGAGTTCGGGAGCACCCACGGGGCGTTCCGGAAAGGCGGCATGGTGACGCATGGACACTTCGCGCTCGACCAGATCGAGCCCGATGCCACCGATGCGTGAAGCGGTGTAGGTGAAGTAACGGTCCACGAAGGCCTTGTCGAGACCAATCGCCTCGAAGATCTGCGCGCCCCGATAGGACTGGACCGTCGAAATGCCCATCTTGGACATGACCTTGACCAAGCCCTTGTTGACCGCCTTCACGTAGTTGCGCACGGCGGCCTTGGTCGCACTCTCGGCACCCTTGCGTCCTTTGATCGCGGATTCGCGGATCACGCCCTGGCCAATCAGGTCATGCAGGGTCTCGAACGCCAGATAGGGGTTGATCGCGTCGGCACCGTAGCCGAGAAGACAGGAGAAGTGATGCACCTCGCGTGGCTCGCCTGACTCCACGATGAGAGCAGTCTTCATGCGGCGACCATTGCGCACCAGGTGGTGGTGGGTACCCGCCATCGCCAACAGGGAGGGCATGGGTGCCAGGCTCGCGTCCATGCCCCGATCCGAAAGGATGACGAAGGAGTAGCCTGCATCCACGGCCTTGTCGACCTCGGCAAAGAGCCTGGTCAGCGCTGCTTCCAACCCCGCTGCACCTTCGGCCAGCGGATACAGCGTGGAGACGGTGGTCGCACTGAACTGGTGACTGGCGACGTGGCGCAGGCGCGCCAGGTCGTCATTGTCCAGAACCGGGGTCGCGAGCTTGATGCGATGGCAGCTCTGTGCGGTGGGCGCGAGCAGGTTGCTCTCAGGTCCGATCGGTGTCGAGAGCTGGGTCACCAGTTCCTCGCGGATGCCATCCAGCGGAGGGTTGGTCACCTGGGCGAAAAGCTGCTTGAAGTAATCGAAGAGCATGCGTGGGCGATCGGACAGCACGGCCAGCGCCGCGTCCGTCCCCATGGAGCCAATCGGTTCTTCACCTTTCTCGGCCATGGGCTGCAGGATGATGCGCAGATCTTCGTGGGTATAGCCGTAGGCCTGCTGGCGCTGCAGGACGGTGTCATGTTCCACGGGATGCACGTGCGGTGGCTCCGGCAGACTCGCCAGCGGCACATGATGCTGTTTCAGCCATTCGGCATAGGGGTACTGATCGATATAGCGCTGCTTGAGCTCGGCGTCGTCGATGATCCGGCCGGCTTCCGTGTCCACCAGGAAAATCCGCCCCGGATGCAGGCGCTCCTTGATCTCGATGTTCTCCGGCGGGAAGTCGAGCACGCCCACCTCGGAAGCCATCACGACCATGCCGTCCTTGGTCACGTAGTAGCGCGAAGGACGCAACCCGTTGCGGTCGAGCACCGCGCCGATGATCTTGCCATCGGTGAAGGCGATGGAGGCCGGGCCATCCCAGGGCTCCATCAGGCATCCGTGGTATTCGTAGAAAGCCTTGCGGGCAGAATCCATCTGCTCATGCGCGCTCCAGGCTTCCGGAATCATCATCAGCACCGCCAGTGGCAAGGGGCGGCCCGCCATGTGGAGAAATTCCAGGACCTGGTCGAAGCTCGCCGAATCGGAGCTGCCCTCGATGACGATCGGGAAAAGTTTGCGCAGATCATCGCCGAAGAGCGAAGACTCGCAGAGGCTTTCGCGGGCGCGCATCCAGTTGATGTTGCCACGCAGGGTGTTGATTTCGCCGTTGTGCGCGATGTAGCGGAAAGGATGCGCCAACGGCCAGGACGGGAAGGTGTTGGTCGAGAAGCGCTGATGAACCAGCGCCAGCGCGCTCTCCACCAGAGGATTTGCAAGGTCAGGGAACTGCTGCCCCACCTGATCCGCGTTCAGCATGCCTTTGTACACAAGGACGCGGTGCGACAGGCTTGGCACGTAAAAGAGGTTCTTCTGCTCATGCACCGAGTTCCACACCGCGTGTTCGACGCGCTTGCGGATGACATAGAGCTTGCGCTCGAAAGCCTCGGGATCCTGCAGCGAAGACGCGCAGCCGATGAAGATCTGCTGGAATGCCGGCTCGCAGGCCTTGGCTGTGGGACCAATGGCGCTGTCATCGACGGGCAAATCGCGCCAGCCAAGCAGGGTCTGACCCTCCTCGGTCACGATGCGTGCGAATTCGGCGCGACAGAACGCAGCCGCCGCCGAGTCGTGCGGCATGAAGACGAGGCCGGTGCCGTAAGCACCAGGAGAAGGCAGATCGATCCCCAGATTGGCGCACTGCTGGCGCAGGAACGCATCTGGCATCTGGATCAGGATCCCGGCGCCATCACCCGTGTTGATCTCCGCGCCCGAGGCACCGCGATGCTCCAGATTGCGCAGAATCGTCAGCGCGCGTTCGATCGTCGTGTGCGATTTTCGTCCCTTGATATCGACGACAAAGCCCACGCCACAAGCATCGTGTTCGAAGCTGGGGTCATAGAGTCCCTCCTCCGGTCGTCCCAACTGTGGAAAACGTGTCTGTGTCGTCGCCATGTCTTCTACCTGATGTCAAATGAGAATAGGACCCCGGCACCCTCGCGGGCGCTGGGCAGCAGGCAATAATACGCAAATATCGTGCTCGATGCCCCGTGGGGGCTTCTACGGCCGGCTGAGGCCCTCCGAGAGGGTCATGGCTCAGCCTCCCGGCGGAGTGGGCGCGCGCCCGCGCACTAATTCAGTGCGCTGCGGAGGCTTCCCACGGAACGAGCCCAAGGCTTGGTGTCCTTGAGCGTCGCCGGCAGCCGTCCCATGGCCGCAACGGCAGCCGCCCGGGTGGGATAGGCGCCGTAGACGATGAGATGGAACGGGCGACCGTTGAGCTGGGTGGTGACAATGGAGGCCTGGGCTGCGATCCCGCGCTCCCGCACGAAGCGTTCCGCCTTGGCGCGGTCGCTCAACCCCAGCAGCTGCAGGGTGTGTGTGGTGGCGGGCTTGTCCATCAGGCCAGCCGCGGATGCGGCAGCAACGGGTGCAGGCTTTGGCGCTGCAGGTTTCTGCGCCACCGGTTCTGGCGGCTTGGGGCTGGCCGGGGCCGCGACGGCCTCCGGTTCAGCCGCCGGTTCGGGGGCCGGCATCGTGCCCCCCTCTGAGGAAATCGCGGCGGGGGGAGTCGACGCCTGGGCTGGCGGCGCCTCCTCGGCGGGCATCGGCAACGGGGTGGGCATGCTGGCCGCGGGCTCCGATGGCTCCGGGACTGTCACGGGTGGGGAGATGAGTGCATCGGATACGGCACTGCCCTGCGCCGGTGCGGGAGCAAGCGTTGCGGTCTCACCCTCGGCCGGGACGGTTGGGCCGGTTGAAGGGTTCTCCACGCCGGTCGTCATTGGCACCGGGTCTTCCGCAGTCTCCCTCCCGGGTGCAGGAGCGTCAGCCGACACGCCGGGGAGGGCGGGACTCTCGGGCGTCAGAGGCTCTGCCGGTGGCGGTCCGAGCGGATTCAGTTCGACCCGCTCGGTGGTGACGGCATCCATGGGCTTCAGATTGGCCCACCAGGCCCCACCGACGATAGCCAGAACCGCCAGTGCGGCAAAGGCCAGATTGACCTGGGTCCGCGTCAAACCACCGCTCGGCGCCTCCTGTGGTCTGTTGACCAAGCCCATGCGCTCCAGCTCGACGAGCGTCTGCCGCGCCAGTGCCATCACATTGGCTGGCGTTCCATCCGTCAGGGCCGCGATACGGTCGTGGTCATTGGCCGTGAAGTACTCGTCCGGATCGAAACCAGCCACCCGCATACGATGTTTGATGAACTCCCGTACCTGGTCGTCCATCAACGGGGGAATCTCCACGACATGGACCAGGCCCGGCTGGGGGTTGGCCTGCTGCAGCAAGTCTTGCAAGGCTGCACGCGTCGGGTTTGCTGCAAACAGAATCCGCAACTCGGCCTTCTGCGCTTCGGTATGAGCCAGCCGCACGAGCACCTCTGCCACCTCGGGGAGCAGGTGTTCTGCATCATCGACCAGCAATACCACCACCTTGCCCGCACGCTCCAGCGCCTCGACCCGCGCCCGGATCCGGGCCTCGAGCGCCGGGCCCACCGAGTCCCCGACCTCGATGTCGAGCGCCTCCACGAGCAATTCCAGTAAGGCATCGGGCCCCAGGTCCGGCTGGGCATCCAGCCGCACCAGACACCAGTTCGATCGCTGCCCGGCCGCCAGATGGTCCAGTACGGCGGTCTTGCCACTGCCTTCGGGCCCGCTCATCACGATGACCTGGCGCCCGAATTCCAGCAGGTGTTCGATCAGGTCCAGCCGCTGCTGCAGGGCAGGACCGATGAAAAGCGGCACCTGGCCGGCAGAGGCAACGAATGCACGGGTGGCCGGAACTGCGTCCAGGGCGTCGATGGGGGCGATGGGTTCCATGGGAGTCAAGGATTTTCCTTCTGGTTCATTCGGGCGCGGAGTGTCCACGATAACGTGCATGTTCCGCCATGGCGAAGCGATCGGTCATGCCGGCAATGTAGTCCGAGACGGCACGCGCCTGTGCCTCTGGCGAGGGAAAGACGGGTCCCTCCGGCAGTTCGGCCCCATCGTTCATGTAGATTTCAAACAGATCACGCACGATTGCCTGCGAGCGGGCTGCCATCTGCATGACTCTCGGATGCTCGTAAAGCTCATGCCGCAGAATCCGTTTCAGTTCGAGATGCGACGCCAGGACTTCCGGGGTGAAACGCAGCAGGGGACGCCGCTGTGCACGAACGTCCGCAAGCGTGCGGATTCCGAGCTCACTGATGGCGGTCGCGGTGGAGGCAATCACATCGGAGACGAAGTGATTGAGCATCCCGCGGATGACGGTATGACGCAGGCGCTTTGCATCGAGCCCCGGCCATCGCTGAAGCGTCTCACGCTCCATCGCCGTATAAAGGGCATGGCTGCGCAGGCGTTCCAGATCGAGCAGGCCGGCCCGCAGGCCATCATCCATGTCATGGTGGTTGTAGGCGATTTCATCTGCCACGTTGGCAATCTGGGCTTCGAGCGAAGCTTGTCCGCCTTCGAGGAAACGACGGCCGAGTTCGCCCAGGCGACGCGCGTTGATCACACTGCAATGCTTGAGGATTCCTTCCCGGGTGTCGAACAGCAGGTTCAGTCCTGGAAAGTCGGGATAGCGGGACTCCAGCAACTCCACGACCCGCAGCGACTGGAGGTTGTGTTCAAAGCCACCGAAATCCTGCATGCAGGCATTGAGCGCCGTCTGGCCTGCATGGCCGAACGGCGTGTGGCCCAGGTCATGCGCCAGCGCAATGGCTTCGGTCAGATCTTCATTCAAGCCAAGGGCGCGCGCGATGCTGCGGCCAATCTGTGCCACTTCCAGGGAATGCGTCAAACGCGTCCGGAACATGTCGCCTTCGTGGTTGACGAAAACCTGGGTCTTGTATTCCAGTCGCCGGAATGCAGAACAGTGAATGATGCGGTCGCGGTCCCGCTGGAACTCATCGCGCCAACGCGGGCTGGCCTCGGGATGAATCCTCGACCCCTTGTTCTGGGTGGTCACCGCATAGGGTGCACAGGCCATGGCCTGCGTGCCCTCTTCGCCCTCACGCACCGGCTGCCGCCTCCGTGGCACCCAGGGTCTCCATCAGAATCTCGAGAGGGTAATCATCGGTGAGGAAACTCTCGCCACAGCCACGCATCAGCACGAGCCGGATCCGTCCCTCCCGGTTCTTCTTGTCGAGCTGCATGGCTGCCAGCATGTCCGCTGGTTTGATGCCCGTGGGTGCTGAAGTCGGCAGGCCGGCCTTGGCAATCAAGGTCTCCGCGCGTCGGGCATCGGTCTGCGACATCAGTCCGAGGCGGGCCGACATGCGAGCGGCCATGCACATACCGGCCGCCACCGCTTCACCATGCAGCCACTCCCCGTAACCGAGCGCATGCTCAATGCCATGTCCAAAGGTGTGGCCCAGATTGAGCAGTGCGCGCACCCCCCCTTCGCGCTCATCCAGGGCGACGATGCGGGCCTTGTCACGACAGGACCGCTCGACGGCGAAGGTGGTGGCTTCAACGTCGCCCGCCATCACGCGCTCGAGATTGCGCTCCAGCCAGGCAAAGAATTCGCGGTCGTCGATGAGCCCGTACTTGATGACCTCGGCAAGCCCCGCGGCCAGCTCACGCGATGGCAGGGTCTTGAGGGTATCAAGATCCGCAATGACCGCGCGTGGCTGATGAAAGGCGCCGATCATGTTCTTGCCGAGAGGGTGATTGACTGCAGTCTTGCCCCCCACGGAGGAATCGACCTGGGCAAGCAGCGTGGTCGGCACCTGGACGAATTCCACGCCCCGCTGATAACAGGCAGCGGCAAACCCGGCAAGATCACCGACCACTCCGCCTCCCAGTGCCACAATGCAACAGCCGCGTTCGAACCTCGCCTCCAGCAGGGCACTCATCAGGGTTTCGAAACTGGCGAGTGTCTTGTAAGCCTCGCCATCCGGCAGTCGAACCTCCCGGATCTCCCGGCCGTCAAAATGGCTACGCAGCCGCGCGGAGTAGAGAGGCCCCACGGTGTCGTTGGTCACCATCATCACTTGCCGCGCAGGAATCAGGCGACGGATGAGTTCCCGCTCCGACAGCAGGCCGCTGCCGATCAGGATTGGATAACTGCGCTCTCCCAGCTCGACGGTTACTTCTTTCATGCCAGGGCCTGCTTGATCGTCGCTACTATTTCAGCGATGGGGTGTCTGCCGGTATCAATGGTGAGATGGGCCGTTTGCGCGTAGAGAGGTTCCCGTTCGGTCACGATCCGGAGCAGGCGTTCAGCGCGATCCGGCCCCTGCAGGAGGGGCCGCGCGGTGTCGTTGCGGGTACGGGCGAGCAATTCGTCCAGCTCGGCATGCAGATACACCGTCAGGCCCCGGCTCGCCAGCGCGGCACGGGTTTCTGCGCTCAGCACGGCCCCACCACCTGTCGCGAGAACCACACCATCCTCGCGCGTCAGCTCCTCGAGGAGTTTCTGTTCGCGTTGGCGAAAGCCGGCCTCGCCTTCGATATCAAAAATCAGTGCAATTTTGGCCCCGGTGCGGCGCTCGAGTTCATGGTCAGCATCAATGAATCTGAACTTCAAGGCTTTGGCAAGTCGCTTGCCAATCGTGGTCTTGCCTGCCCCCATGGGGCCGATGAGAAAGATGCGCCGTTGCGAGGTCATGGGGAATACGGGCGGTGCGGCTCCGGGACTGCGCCGGCACATCGGGGTCCCAGGACCCCGTGAATCATCCCGTCCCTTGCTTTCAATTGGCCGAGATCGACAGGGTTTCCTTGAGAATCTTCGGCGTCACGAATATCAGCAGCTCCTGTTTCTCCGCAGTCACTGCCGTCCGTTTGAAAAGGTTCCCGAAGTAGGGAATCTCGCCGAAGAAGGGCACCATGTCCTTGTCCGTGCGGTTGTTCGACTCGAAGATGCCACCGAGCACGACCGTCTCACCGTTGTCTACCAGCACCTGGGTAGTCACCTCATTCGTGTCGATGCTGGGCACCCCGGCAAACACCTGGCCCACGGAATCACGGTTGACGGTGAGGTCCATGATCACACGATCGTCCGGCGTGATGTGCGGGGTGACCTTGAGACTGAGCACGGCTTCCTTGAAGGTCACGTTGGTATTGCCGGCCGAGCTCGCCTGCTGATAGGGAATTTCAGTACCAGCCTTGATGGTTGCTTCCTTCTGGTTCGCAGTGATGACCTGCGGACTGGCGATCACCTCACCCCGGCCTTCCACCTGCAAGGCAGACAATTCGAGCTGCAGCAGGTAGCTGCCAACCTTGCCGATGGACCATCTGAGGGCACCGGCGGGATTGGTGACCGGGAGGTCCACGATGTAGTTCTCATTCGCGCCGGTAGCGAAGCCGGTCGCGGCGCCGTAGTCCACTTCACCTGGGGTTCCACCCCCCACAACGCTCAGGAAGCCCGAGTTGCCATCGCCGCGGATGGTCGGCTCCTTCGAGTTGTTGCGTTGGCTGAGCCCGAAACGCACACCGATGTCGCGGCTGAAATCCTCATTGGCTACCACGATCCGGGATTCGATGAGCACCTGGCGGACCGGGATGTCGAGTGCCTGGACCACACGGCGGATATCGGTCAGCGCCTCGACGGTGTCCTGGATCAACAGCGTGTTGGTGCGCTCGTCCACCGTGACATTGCCGCGTTCCGTCAGCAGGTTGTTGGACTCGGCCTTGACCAGTGAGGCTATCTCCGAAGCCTTGGCATAGTTGATCTGGACGAACTCTGTCTTCAGTGGCGCGAGCTCGCGGATCTGCTTCTGGGATTCAAGCTCGAGCTTTTCACGCGCGGCAATTTCCTCCTGCGGCGCCACCAGCCATACATTGCCGGACTCCCGCTTACCGAGGCCCTTGGTCTTCAGGATGATGTCCATCGCCTGATCCCAGGGCACGTTCTTCAGGCGCAAGGTCACGCTACCGGAGACGGTGTCGCTGGTCACAAGATTGAAGCCGGTGAAATCCGCAATAAGCTGCAGAATCGCGCGAACCTCGATGTCCTGGAAATTGAGCGAGAGACGCTCACCGGTATAGCCGAACTTGTCCTTCTTGAGCTCCGACTCCTCTTCCTTGGTGAGCGGCCGCAGCTCGAGTGTGAAGGTGTTGTTGGCCTGATAGGCCATGTGTTCGTAAAGGCCAGTGGGGGTGATGATCATGCGCGCCCCATTGCCGTGGCGGACGGTATCGATCTCCTGCGCCGGGGTGGCAAAGTCCATCACATCGAGTTTGCGGTCCAGGGCTTCTGGCAATTCAGCATCGATGAAGTCGACGATGAGCTTGTTACCCTGCTCTTCGATGTTGATACCGGCGTTGGCGTTGGAAAGTGTCACCACGACCAGACCCTCACCTCGCGCACCCCGGCGGAAATCAATGGCTTCAAGCCTTGCGCCTGCGGAGCCCTGCGCAAAATTCGGCGAAGGAGCCACGGGCACCGCGGCAGGCGTTGCCATGACTGGCACGGATGTCGCGGGTGCGGGCGCAGCGGCGGCCGGGATCGACATCGGGGCTGCCACGGGTGCGGGTGCTGAGGTCGCGACCTGCGCCTGTTTTTCACTGGTGATGTCAGCCTGTACGCCTTCCAGGGTCATGATCACGACATTGCCGCTGGTTTCTATGGCATAGGGCACGAGCTCAACAAGGTTCACGACCACCCTGCTGCGTCCGCCGGCCTCCACGGCGTTCACGCTCTCGACCTTGCCCACCGAAATGCTGCGCGTGCGTTCCTGCAGGTTCAGCGTGGTGCCGGGGAAGTCGACCGCAATGCGGGCCGGGTTGTCGATGGTGAAGTTGAGAGGCGCGGAGGCTACCGGTTCTGACAAGGTCAGCCGGACCTGGACGCGATTGCCGGGCAGGGATGAAAAATCCATTCCCTGGATGGCAGCTGCCCGGGCCTCCGGAATCAGCGTCGAGGCAAGAAGCAGGGAGACCGAGAGGAGAGTGGCCACGGCCCCGGCGTGAGTCCTGTGAAGAGCGTTGAAACGCCCCAGGCCGTGGAAGTGGGTTTGTGGTTTGGATTTCATGCGAGCGCACCCCTCATGGGTTTTCGTCTTCGTTGAGCGCCAGAGTGGCGGGGCGCTCTTCCCAGCGGCCATTGGTGTCGCGAACGACTTCACGCAATTCGAGGCGGTCTTCCTGGATCTCGATGATCTTTCCGTAATTGCGACCGAGATAATTCCCGATCTGCACCCGGTGCACCGTGCCCTGGGTATCCCTGATGATTGCCCACATCTGGTCGACATCCTGCAGGGTGCCGATCATGCGCAGGCTGTCGAGTTCGAAATTTTCCAGTTCCTCACGGTTGTGCGAGAGGATTTCGTCGGTGTAACGCTGTTGTTCCGCATCCTGCTCGCGGGACACTTCGACCTTGGCAGCCGCTACCGCTCCCTGAAAGCCTACAAAGGGATCACGCTTGCCCGCCTCTGCCGCGCGATAGAGGTATCGCTCATAGGGCCGGATTGGCGGCAGTGGTTCGATCTGCCCGCCCGGACGCTGCAGCACTTCGGCAACATAGGATTCCAGATCGCTCTTGTCGCGGCTGACGCAGCCCGGCAAAACCAGGATGGCCGCGAGCAGCACGACTGCGCCGGCACGCAGGGGCCCCAGGCGGCGATGCGGGAGGCACACCGGCCTCATCGGCGCGCTCCCGGCTGTGCAGCCTTGGCCTCGGCCAATTCCTCTTCCTCATCCATGTACCGATAGGTCTTGGCGACGGTCTCCAGGACCAGGCCACCTGCATCTCCACGCGGCGTGATGCGAATGTCGTGATTGGTCACGATTCTGGGCAGGTCTGACACCCCACTGATGAAAGTGCCGAAAGCGTGATAGTCGCCGGTGACCTTGATCTGGATGGGAAGCTCGACATAGAAATCCGCCGGCTTTTCGGCGCCCGGCCGAAAAAGTTCGAATTCCAGACCCGCGGCGAGGCCTTGCTGCGAGATATCCACCAGCAAGGCCGCTACCTCGGTCTTGTTGGGTAGACGCTTCAAAAGGTCACCGAAGGTCTCCTTGATGTCCTCCTGCTGCTGCTTGAGGGCCTCGAGGTTGGCGGCTTTTTTCTGCTTGCCTTCGAAGGCGACCTTCAGCGACCGCTCCCGCTCCTCTTCGGTCGCGAGGTTTTCCTGCTGGACACTGACGTCTTTCCAGAAGCCGAGTCCGAGGATCACCGCAAACACCACGATTGCAGCCGCGATCTTGACCGCCTTCGGCCAGGTCCCGATGTTT
>JBDLQR010000431.1:0-4488 GCA_039800485.1 Pseudomonadota bacterium | reverse complement strand
GTGGTCGGGCGATGTGCTGCTCGATCATCTGCCCAAGCCCAGCCTGCGCGGTGGCTATCAGTTGCGCAACGCCTCCGGCGTGCTCAAATCAGTGGAACGTCTTGCGGCCAGACACCCCGTCAGCCGGGACGAGATCGCCGCTGCGCTTTCTTCAACCGTGCTGCCCGGGCGCTTCCAGCGCATTCCCGGGCCGGTGGAGTACATCCTGGATGTGGCCCACAACGCCCAGGCGATGGAATATTTCGTGGCGACGCTCATGACCTTGCCGCCCGTGCCCAAGACACATGTGGTGCTCGGCATGCTCCGCACCAAGGATCGCGCAAGCGTCATGCACAGGCTGTCCAAGGTGGTGGACCACTGGCATCTGGCCTCGCTCACGGCCCGCCAGGGGGCGCTGGCTACTGAACTGGGCGAAACCTGGCGCGGATTGCCGCGACGTGGTGTGGCGGATCTGCACGACTCGGTGGCGGAGGCCGTACGCAGCGTCGCGGCGAAGGCGGCCCCGGGCGAACGCGTCCTTATCGTCGGGTCCTTCATCACGGTCGGTGAGGCTCTGGCCATCCTGCAACCCGATCACGCCTGAGAATCGCCGATCCATGGAACCCCAACTCAAGCAGAGACTGATCGGCGCAGTGGTACTGGTGAGCCTCGCAGTGCTCATCATCCCTGCGTTCCTCGAACAGGAAACACCACCCGTGCCGCCGGTCGTGCAACGTGACATGGCACCAATGCCCGTCTACGAGTTTCCGGATGCGCCGGCCGAACCCGCGCCGGAAGTGGTCGAAGAGGTCACTGACGGACTCACTGCAGATCCTGTCGACATGGCCGGGCTGCCTCCGCCGGAGCCCGGCTTGCCGGCTTCCGGACCCGCATCAACACCCGCTGCGGAGATGCCCGCGGAGAGTGCCGCAACATCGCCACCCGCGCCCGAAGTCACGCCGCCGCCCACGGTCGCCACGCCGGTCCCCGCAGCAGAACCCTTGCCGCCGCCGCGGCCGACGACCAGCGGCGTTGCGGGAGCGCCGGGTAACGGCGGCTGGGTGATTCAGCTCGGCAGTTTCTCGAGCATGGAGAACGCTGACAGCCTGCGGGCCCGTCTGATCGTGGGAGGCTTCCAGGCTTTCGTGTCGCCTCTGCAGGGGGAGGGCAAGCAGAGCTTCAGGGTCCGGGTGAGTGGCGGCAAGGATCGGATCGCAGCCGAGGCCATGCGCAACAGACTCAGGGAGGAGTTGGGTTACTCCGGGATGATCGTCAGGGGCGATTAGTGAGCCTGCACTGGGCCGATCTCTTCATCCTGGCGGTGGTAGGAATCTCCGCGCTGCTGAGCCTCTTCCGTGGCCTGGTGCGAGAGGTGTTGTCGCTGCTCGGCTGGGCTTGTGCCGGGTGGGGGGCCTTCGTGTTCGCCTCGCCACTGGCTGCTCGCATGGCCGGTGTGGTCGAGGTGCCCTCGGCGCGCCTCGCGCTCGCCTTCATTCTGCTGCTGGTCGGCATACTGCTCGCCTTTGCGCTGCTCAACTTCCTGATCGGACGCCTGGTTGCGCATACCGGGCTCACGGCCACCGACCGCATGCTCGGCGTCATTTTCGGGGTGGCGCGCGGGGTGGCGATTGCAACCGCGCTGGTGATGATTGCCGGCCTCACGCCATTGCCGCGTGATCCCTGGTGGCGTGAGCCGGTACTGCTGCCGCATGTCGAGACCCTTGCGAGGCTCGCGATCAGCTGGCTGCCTCCTGAATTTGCCGGGCATTTCGACTACCATCAGCTACCCGCCGCAGCAGCGCCGGACGCCGGCTCTTCTTAACCCCGAACGCGAGCTACTCACGCATGTGTGGACTGATCGGAATCGTCGCCAGGGAGGCCGTCAACCAGAGCATCTACGATGGCCTGACCGTGCTCCAGCATCGTGGCCAGGACGCGGCGGGGATCGCCACCTACGAGGATGGGCGGGTCTACCTGCGCAAGTCCAACGGGCTGGTACGCGATGTGTTCCACACCCGTCACATGATCAATCTCAAGGGACGCATGGGCATAGGCCACGTCCGCTATCCGACGGCTGGCGCGTCTTCCACCGCCGAAGCGCAGCCTTTCTACGTCAATTCGCCTTACGGCATCTCGCTCGGACACAACGGCAATCTCACCAACTCCGATCAGCTCAAGCGGGAGCTTTTCCAGGAGGGTCTGCGCCACATCAACACGGACTCCGATTCGGAAGTCCTGCTCAATGTCTTCGCGCATGAGTTGCAGAGTTTCGGCAAACGCAGGATTGGTCCCGAAGACATCTTCAATGCCATCGGCCGGTTGCATGCCCGCTGTCGCGGTGGCTACGCAGCGGTGGCGATGATCACCGGTGTGGGCATCGTCGGTTTCCGCGACCCCTGGGGGATTCGCCCCATCGTGTTCGGCAAGCGCGAGACCGCCCAAGGCCCCGAGTTCATCATCGCCTCTGAGAGCGTCGCCATCGATGTACTGGGCTTCAAGCTCATCCGCGACATCGCCCCGGGCGAGGCGATTTTCATCAGCAAGGATGGCGAGTTCCACTCCCGGCAGTGCGCTGAGTCGCCGCGCTTGGCGCCATGCATCTTCGAACATGTGTATTTCGCGCGACCGGATTCGATCATCGATGGCGTGTCGGTACACAAGGCCAGGATGCGCATGGGCGAGGCCTTGGCGCACAAGATCCGCCGCGAATGGCTCAATCATGACATCGATGTGGTGATCCCGATTCCGGATACCTCGCGCACCGCAGCGTTGGAGCTGGCCCACACACTGGGCGTGGACTACCGCGAGGGTTTCATCAAGAACCGCTACATTCCCCGGACTTTCATCATGCCGGGGCAGGCCATGCGCCGAAAATCCGTGCGCCAGAAGCTCAACGCCATCGGCCTCGAATTCGAGGACAAGAACGTGCTGCTGGTGGACGATTCGATCGTCCGTGGCACCACCTTCTCCCAGATCGTGGAGATGGCGCGTGAGGCCGGGGCGCGACGGGTCTACATCGCCTCTGCAGCGCCACCGGTGGCGTTCCCGAATGTCTATGGCATCGACATGCCTACCGGCGAGGAACTCGTGGCCCATAACCGCTCGGTGGATGAGATCTGCCGCTTGCTGGGGGCAGACCGTCTCATCTATCAGGACCTCGAGGATCTGGTGGAGTGTGCGCGGCGTGGCAATGCCGCCATCGAGGAATTCGACTTGTCATGCTTCACGGGCTGTTACGTAACCGGTGATGTCAGCGAGGGCTACCTCAACCACGTGGAGCTCGAGCGTTCGGACGAGGCCAAGGCCCGTCGTGCAGCGCAGAGCAATGCGCTCCAGGATGTCCACGCAAGCAGCGGCGCGGTAGTGGATCTGAACTGAAACTGCCGGGCGCCCTGCCGCAGAGGCCATCATGACCGACGATTCACTCGAAAACTGCGGGCTCGATACCCTGGCCACGCACGCGGGCTCGCGGCGCTCCCCTGAGCGGGAGAACAGCGAACCCGTCTTTCTCACCTCGAGCTTCTGCTTTGACTCCGCAGCGCATGCAGCGGCGGTGTTTGCGGGCGAGGCTGACGGTAACATCTACTCGCGTTTCACCAATCCAACGGTGCGCGCCTTCGAGGAACGCCTCGCTGCCCTCGAAGGCGGTGAGGCCTGTCTGGCCACAGCCTCCGGCATGAGCGCCATTCTCACCCTGGTGATGGGATTGCTGAAATCAGGCGATCACGTGGTGTGTTCGCGCAGCGTCTTCGGCACCACCACCGGCCTGCTCCAGTCCATGGCGAGGTTCGGTATCGAGACCACTTTCGTGGCCGGCGCTGACCCCGCGGCCTGGGCTGCGGCAGTCACGCCACGCACCCGACTGCTGTTTCTCGAGACGCCCTCAAATCCACTGACGGAACTGGTGGATGTTGCCGCCGTGGCGGCGATTGCCCATGCCCAGGCTGATTGCCTGCTTGCGGTGGACAACTGCTTCTGCACCCCGGCCCTGCAGCGGCCACTTGCGCTGGGTGCGGACATCATCATCCACTCCGCGACCAAATATCTGGACGGGCAGGGGCGTTGCGTGGGGGGCGCGCTGGTGGGTCCGGCAAAGCTCATCCGCGAGAAATTCTTTCCTTTTCTCCGTGCTGCCGGTCCGAGCATGAGTCCGTTCAATGCCTGGGTTTTCCTGAAGGGACTGGAAACCCTCAACCTGCGCATGCGCGCCCATTCCGCAAGCGCGGGCGCCCTCGCTGAATGGCTGCAAACGCAGCCGGCCGTGAGTCGCGTCCATTATCCGGGCTTGAGCAGCCATCCCCAGCATGCGTTGGCGCGACGGCAGCAGACGGGCTTTGGTGGCATCGTGTCCTTTGAGGTGGAGGGCGGGCGCCAAGCGGCGTGGCAAATCATCGATCGCGTGCGGCTCTTTGCCATCACCGGGAATCTGGGAGATACGCGCAGCATCATCACCCATCCGGCAAGCACCACCCATGGCCGTCTCAGTGCTGAGGATCGGATGAATGCCGG
>JBDLQR010000430.1:0-11716 GCA_039800485.1 Pseudomonadota bacterium | reverse complement strand
TCGCTGCGCATGACGACGTCGTCATCGACCACGGCGATGATCCTGTCGAGCTCGTCCGCACACACCCATGCAACAGGGCAGAGCAGGGCGAGCAGAACACAGATCAGGATAGGGTGACGCTTCACTGGCAAATCAAAACCACGCTCAAGTGCGGTCAATATTTCCGGTTTGAATCTGAACGGGACCTTAGCGGGGCATCCCGGGTCGGGGCGGGTCGTCCTGAGCTGCCACTGCGGCAGAGGGCACCGTGGAACCCGGATTCTAAACCCAAATGGAGTGGGGGAGTTACTGCCCCTCAGAAGAAAGGCTCATACCCCGGGATGCTGCGTTCCAGGAAGGAGGACGCTGCGCGGCCGACGCCGGCCAGCCCCTTGAGCTCAGCCTGCATGAAGATGGCGTTGTCAAATTCGCCCTCCACGTTGCGGATGTACCGCCGGCTGAGCAGGCGGATGCCCCAGCAGCAACTCTCGTATTCTATGCCGCCGACCACCTCGAGGGCTTGTTGCGTCTGCAGGGAATAGGCCCAGCGGGCAATGAGGCTCAGGCTCTCGGTCATCGGGAGGCGGAAAGAGATGTCCGTTTGCTCCACGTCGGTGAGGGCTCGTCTTTGCCGGTATCCCAGGTTGACCACCGTGCCTTCTTCTGACGCGTAGCGCATGGCAAAAGCGGACTTGTTGGTCTGTGACTGGTCCGGATCCCATTGCAGGGTGACGCGCGCGGACAGATCGCGTGTGAGGTTGGTGATGACTTCGCCCACGATCTCCGATGTACCGCTCTCCTGAACGACCGTGCCCGGGAGGATCAAGAACGGATCATCTATCCCCCGGGCGAGCAGATCCTCGGGAGAAAAGGGTGGCAGGGTGATTTCCCGGTCACGGAAGTAATAAACCTGGCCGATGCTGGTGCGGAAGAGCTCGCGACCTGAGTCGAGGCTGAAGTTCCTCGAGGTGATGGCAACCGTCAGCTGGTTGGCATCGCCTATCCTGTCATGCCCCGAGAAACGGTTTTCACGGAACAGGTTGATGAATGAGAAATCAAAGTAACCGGAATCAAAGACAGGCGTGTCATCCTGGCCAACCTTCGGAACGAGCAGGTAGTACACTCGCGGTTCGAAAGTCTGCAGCAATCCAGTGCCCATGAAATCGATACGCCGCTCCAATGACAACTGGCTGTCCAGACTGAACATGGGCACGGCCCGGTTTTCACTGTCGGCGTATTCTCCCGCGTTCTCGAGCATGTAGCCGGTGTAGCGCAGCCCCAGTGATGGTTTGACGTAGGCCCACGGCATGATGAACGGGAGGGACACCGTTGGATCCACCGCAACGCGAGTCCCGGTGACGCTGTTCTCCCTGTCGAAGTAGGTGACTTCGCTCAGGGCGTGAAAATGGGGGCGCAGGTGGCGTTCCATGAAGTTGGTCTGGGCTATCACCTGAGGTAGTCGCTTGTACGGACCGGATGCCCCTGCCGAGAACGAATCATCCACGGTCTGATAGCTTTGAAGCAGACCGAAAACCGACCATCCATCTCCGTTGTACGTGGTGGCAAGCCGGCGATCGAGGAACCGCAAGCTCGTCATGCTCAGGCTTCCCCCGAAGTCTTCAAGGTAGCGGGCGTCGGAGACGTTCTGGATCAGGCCGTCAATGGATCCGCGCCTGTCTGCATAGCGCTGTTGATGGATCAGGGTGAATGACGATCGGTCGTCCCCATTCTCGAGATCATCCCCGGGCAGGAAACTGAAATCCACTTCGCTGTAAAACTCGGCTCCCTTGTAACGGTACTCGCCGGTCATCATCTCGCCACGGTCGGAAATGACTCGCGGCGTGATCGTGGCGTCCTGGTTCGGCGCAATGTTCAGGTAGTAGGGGATCCGGAAGTCGAATCCGGACTCGCTGCTGCTGCCGGCAGTTGGCGCGAGGAATCCCGATTTGCGCTTGTCGCTGAGCGGGAAGCTCATGTAGGGGAGATAGAACACCGGCACGCCCTTGACCCTGATGAGGGTGTGTGTGGCATAGCCGCGATCTGCATCATGGTCCAGCTTGAGCTTGGACGCAGAGAACTTCCAGGTTTCCGCCGTGCGTGGGCAGGTCGTGTAATCAACATCCTTCAGTCGCGTGATGTTGCTCAGCCCGTCATTGCGGATGAGTCCGGCCTGGCCGCGGCCCTGGCGATCCGTCAGCCAGTAATTCCCGTCGCTCAGTCGGGTCTGTTCGTCTGCGAGATTGAAGAGCGCGCGTTCACCCCGCCAGAGGAAGCTGTCCTGCCAAAGATAGGCATCACCTTCAGCCCGGCCGATTTCCGTGATCTGGTCGAAGGAAATCTCCTCGGCACGGACGGCGGCCCTGTCCTTGACCAGCTCTGCATGGCCGAAGAATTCGGTGACATCGTTGTCGACGACGCGGGCCGTGTCAGAGCGGACTTCGGTTGCGCCCTTGGCCGTGTCAAGGCTGGAGAATTCGGGGCGCACGGGCATGCTGCGATCCACCGGACACAGCCACCAGTATTCTTCCTTGGAGCGTTCACGTGTGGCAGCAGAAGCCACCACCGCATGTACCGCGATCAGGGCGATGATCGTTATTCTTGTAATCATGGAGTCCGATGCGACGCATCGTCAGCGTGCCCCTAAAATCGCACATGTCGCGTGGCGCTTCAACCGACGCGAGAGCTGCTTCGCGGCGCTTGGCGCAGCCTAGTTCAGGTGCGTTCGGCGCAGGATTCCAGCGAGGTGGGTGGTGATTCCTTCGAGCAGTGCGAGATCATCTCGTGCGGTGAGCAGCCCCATTTTGTCGGCGACAGGCAGTGGCAGGTGTTCTGCGATTCGCCACACCACCTCGGCGTTGCTCAGGGACGATAAAGCGTCGTGATCGCTAGTTGCACCCGCATGCTCAAGCATGTTCTGAAGTAACGCTCTCAACTCTGTGAACTCGGAATCAGGCGCGAGTCTGGTCACGCCCGGTCGCCAGCGAATCTCGCCGTACAACAGCCCCTGCGCCCCTTGCTGGGTGGACTCCAGGTCGAAGCGCTCACCCCCGCGCACGAGGATGTTCAGCAATCCGTTGTGGCCTTGGCTCCAGTCGATGATGCTGGCTGCAGTGCCGACCGGGTAGGGGGTTGCCGGCCCGCCAGCCTCCCGCCCCTCCTGGATGGGTACTACCCCGAAACTTTCGCCACTGCGGGTGCAGTCGCGCACCAGTTCGAGATAACGGGGCTCGAAGATCTGCAGCGGCAGCGTGCCACCCGGGAAGAGCACGGTGTGCAGGGGGAAAAGCGCAATTCGCGAAGGCGCGCCGCTCATGGGGCGACCGCAACCCTGGCTGCCAGCAAACCCAGGAGGCGGTGATGCAGGCCGCCGAAATCACCGTTGCTCATGATGAGCACATGGCAACCGGGGGCGCAGCGTGCCAGCACAGCCTGCAGAAGGGCATCGAGACTGGCGTGAAGCTCGCCACGTCCGAGCAGCGAGCCTTGCAGGGGACTCGTGTCCCACGCGAGATCGGGTGGCATCAGCAGCAGCGCCTGATCGGCCGCTGCAAGCGAGGGACCCAGCGAATCACGATGCACGCCCATGCGCATGGTGTTGGAGCGCGGTTCCAGCACAGCCACGATGGGTGCAGTGCCGACGCGTTCACGCAAGGCAGAAAGTGTGGCTGCGATCGCGGTCGGGTGGTGGGCAAAATCGTCGTAGACCGTGATCCCTCCTACCTCCCCCACAATCTCGAGGCGCCTCCTGGTATTGCGGAACTCCGCCAGAGCCGCACATGCCTGTTGCGGACGCATCCCCGCGTGGCAGGCTGCTGCAATGGCCGCAATCGCATTGAGTGCGTTGTGTCTGCCCGGTGCGGCCTCTGGCAGCGCAATCTCCCATTCGCCATTCGCCACGCTGCCTGGTGCGCGCACGCTGCGCTGAGGTCGGTCCCCATGCTCAAGCAGGCGCCAGTCCGCCTCACTGGCCGCGCCAAAGCTTTGCGATTCGCTCCACAAGCCGCGCGCGAGCACCGGGGGAATATTCACCTCATCCGCATTCCACAGGATCCGGCCACCACGGGGCACGGTCCGCACCAGGTGATGGAACTGGGTCTGGATGGCCGCGAGGTCTGGAAAGATATCCGCATGGTCGAATTCGAGGTTGTTGATCACCAGCGTGTCCGGCCGGTAGTGCACGAACTTCGAGCGTTTGTCGAAGAAGGCGGAATCGTATTCATCGGCCTCGATGACGAAATAGCGGCCTGTGCCGAGGCGGGCCGGCACACCGAAATTTCCGGGAATCCCGCCAATCAGAAATCCGGGAGAGAGACCACCAGCCTCCAGCAAATGAGCCAGCATGCTGGTGGTAGTGGTCTTGCCGTGGGTGCCAGCAACCGCCAGTACGTGCCGGGTCTGCAACACATTCTGCGCCAGCCAGTCGGGGCCAGAGGTATAGGGGATGTGCGCATCCAGCACCGCTTCCACAAGGGGATTGCCCCGGCTGAGGGCGTTGCCGATCACGACCAGATCCGGTTTGTCGGCCAGGTGGTCCGGGTTCCACCCTTGGCGGATGGAAATGCCTGCCGCCGCCAGGAAGTCGCTCATGGGCGGATAGACGTTACTGTCCGAGCCGCTGACCTGATGGCCGAGTTCCCGTGCAAGCTGCGCCACCCCGGCCATGAAGGTGCCGCAGATCCCCGCGATGTGGATATGCATGGGTGTCGCGTACGGACCCGGTCCTTGCGTGCTCAGGTGGACGTCTGCACCGGGACTGCCGTCGGCGCATATCTGCGTTGCACGTAGTCATCGAGGATGGCCCGGAACTCCTGCGCGATGTGCTCGCCACGCAGGGTGGTGACTTTTTCGCCGTCGATGAATACCGGCGCCGAGGGCGCCTCACCGGTACCCGGCAGGCTGATCCCGATATTGGCATGCTTGCTTTCGCCCGGACCGTTCACCACGCAACCCATCACGGCCAGCGACATGTCTTCCACACCCGGATACTGCTCGCGCCAGATGGGCATTTGCGTGCGCACGTAAGCCTGGATGTCCTGGGCAAGTTCCTGGAACACCGTGCTCGTCGTCCGTCCGCATCCGGGGCAGGCGGTGACCAGTGGCGTGAACGAGCGCAAACCCATGGTCTGCAGGATCTCCTGGGCCACGACCACTTCCTGCGTGCGCTCGCCACCGGGCTCGGGCGTAAGTGACACGCGGACGGTGTCGCCGATGCCCTGCTGCAACAGGATGCCCATGCCGGCTGTCGAGGCGACGATTCCCTTGGAGCCCATCCCGGCTTCCGTGAGACCAAGATGCAGGGCGTAGTCGCACCGTGCGGCGAGTTCTGCGTAGACGGCGATGAGATCCTGCACGCCGCTCACCTTGCAGGAGAGCACGATCTTGTCCCTGGGCAGCCCGATTTCTTCGGCCTTGGCGGCGCTGATGAGTGCAGATTCGATCAGGGCAGCGCGTGTGATCTCGTCGGCACTCAGCGGATTGGCGCTGCGCGCATTGTCATCCATCATCTTCACGACCAGCGCCTGATCGAGGCTGCCCCAGTTCACGCCGATGCGCACCGGCTTGTTGCGCGCGATTGCGACTTCGATCATCGAGGCAAACTGGGAATCCTTCTTGCGCCCGAAGCCGACGTTGCCGGGATTGATGCGGTATTTGGCGAGCGCTTCCGCGCACGAGGGATATTTCGTGAGCAGCAAATGCCCGTTGTAATGGAAGTCGCCGATCAGCGGCACCCGGCAACCGACTGCGTCCAGCCGGTCCCTGATCCTTGCCACCTGCTCTGCGGCCTCTTCGGTGTTGACCGTGATGCGGACCAGTTCGGAGCCGGCTGCGGCCAGTTGCTGGATCTGCCTGGCGGTAGCGGCTGCATCGGCGGTGTCGGTGTTGGTCATGGACTGGACCACGATGGGGTGATCCCCGCCTATGGTCACGCTGCCGACGCGAACACCGACACTGCGGCGGCGATGGTAGTGAGGGTGCACGTTCATGCTGCTGGAATCCAATACTGGGAGCGGGGGGCGCGGACTTATCGCCCGCGCCGCGATTCTAGCCCAGCCCGCGGGACCCCTCCACCGTTACCCATCCGCCTCAGGCTGTGGGTGGACGTTCCAGTCTGTAACCGTGCTGGTAAATGGAGGAAAGCTTCCATCCGGACTCCGGGGTAATTTCGAGCTTGCCCCGGATCCGGCTGACATGGGTGTCCACCGTGCGTGTGTTGACGTCCGGATTGCGGCCCCAGACGCTTTCAAGAATATGGGCCCGGGACAGCACCCGACCGATATTCCGGAACAGGAACACGATCAACTCATATTCCTTCTGGGTCACCTCTACCCGCTGGCCGTCCCGGTAAACAGCATGGTTGGCAAGGTCAATCTGATAAGGCGGCACGGCAATCTGTGTGGCGCCTTCATCCGCGGGACTGGTCCGACGTGCCACCGCCTTGATGCGGGCCAGGAGTTCGCGCTGCTTGGCGGGCTTGACCACGTAGTCATCTGCGCCTTGCTGCAGGGCGCGGACGATATCGTCTTCATCATCGCGCGCCGTCAGGAAGAGCACGGGGATGGGCCAGTCGAAATTTTCCCGGACCCAGGCCAGGACCTCGAAACCATCCATCTCCGGCACCATCCAGTCGAGAATGAGCATGTCGAAACTGTCATGCCGGATGTTCCGCACGAAAAGCTTGCCCGACTTGAAATGCTCGCAGGTATGCCCCGCGCCTTTCAGCCATTCCAGAAATAGGTTGGCCTGGTCCTGATCATCTTCCAGCAGTGCGATTCTCATGCCGGAGCTCCTGTGGCTGGGAATGGGGAGGGCGGCCGCTTCCTGCTCTGACCGCGTCGGACTCGAGGCTATAATAAGTCGGCGCCCGGCGCACCTGTGGCCGCGCGTCAGCGGAGTTCAGGACCTGGAAGTTCAAAGGGAGCGACAGCAAGCATGAGCAAGATCATGAAAACCGATGAGGAATGGCGCGCGCAGCTCGACCCCCTCGAGTATGCGGTGTGTCGTGAACATGGCACGGAGCGGCCATTCACCGGCGAATTCAACCACTGCGCCAAGACTGGTGAGTTTGTCTGCAAGTGTTGTGGCGCACGGCTGTTCGATACGAGGCACAAGTACGACTCCGGCAGCGGCTGGCCCAGCTTCTGGCAGCCTGCGGAGCCACAGAATATCGAGACCCGCTCGGATCACAGTCATGGCATGGTCCGGGTGGAAGTCCTGTGTGCCCAGTGCGAGGCCCATCTCGGGCATGTATTCCCGGATGGACCCCAGCCCACCGGAATGCGCTACTGCATCAATTCGGTGTCGCTGGCGCTGCGTGAGCGCGAGGACTGACTGGCTTGAACGATGGCCTGGACTCGCTGATCGCCGCGTGTGTGGTGCAAGTCCATGCCGAGGGCCTGAAATGTCCGTTGCCGCTGCTCAAGACCAAGAAGGCCCTCTCACCCCTGGCGCCCGGTGCCACCGTCTACCTGCGCGCAACTGACCCGAATTCCATGCGCGACCTGCTGGCGTTTGCCGCTGAAGCCGGTCACGAAGTACTGCATGCGAACGAGGAGGGCGGAATGTTCCAGTTCGTGTTCCGCAAGAATACCGGCCGCAACTGACGCGGTCGTTTTTCAGGCGCGCGGCAGAGTGACGCCGGTCTGGGCCTGGTACTTGCCGCCCCGGTCCTTGTAGGAGACTTCGCAGTCCTCGTCCGATTCCAGAAAAATGACCTGTGCCACACCTTCGTTGGCATAGATCTTTGCCGGAAGCGTGGTGGTATTGGAGAACTCGAGCGTCACATGTCCCTCCCACTCGGGTTCCAGCGGGGTGACATTCACGATGATCCCGCAGCGCGCGTACGTGGATTTGCCGAGACAGATGGTGAGTACATTGCGCGGGATGCGGAAATACTCGACCGTGCGGGCCAGCGCAAAGGAGTTCGGGGGGATGATGCAGACATCTGCGTTCACGTCCACGAAGCTCGCGGGATCGAAATTCTTGGGGTCGACCACGGCAGAGTTGATGTTGGTGAAGACCTTGAATTCAGGCGCACAGCGGATGTCGTAGCCGTAGCTCGAGGTGCCGAAGCTGATCACGCGCTGACCATTCACAGCCCGGATCTGCTCCGGCTCGAACGGCTCGATCATGCGACGCTCCTGCGCCATCCGGCGAATCCAGCGATCGGCTTTGACGGACATCAGACAGGCCCCCGGTACGTGTTTCAGCTGTTCTTCTGGATGACGATGTTCGGGAACCGCGCACTGTAATCCCGTCCGCGCAAGGCGAGCTTGGCGGCAACGCGTCGCGCGATATCACGATAGGCCGTGGTCGCTGCACTGTCCGGGTCGGTTTCCACGGTGGGGCGGCCGGCGTCCACGCCTTCCCGGATGCGGATATCCAGTGGCAAGGAACCGAGCAGGTCTACGCCGTACTGGGCGGCCATGCTGGCGCCGCCTCCGCTGCCGAAGATGTGCTCGGCGTGGCCACAGTTGGAACACACATGAACGCTCATGTTCTCGATGATGCCAAGAACCGGCACATCCACCTTTTCAAACATCTTGAGGCCCTTGCGGGCATCAAGCAGCGCGATGTCCTGGGGCGTCGTGACGATGACTGCGCCGCTCAAGGGAACCTTCTGGCACAGCGTGAGCTGGATGTCGCCTGTCCCCGGAGGCAGATCGATGATCAGGTAGTCGACATCCCGCCAGTTGGTCTCCCGCAGCAGCTGTTCGAGCGCGCTGGTGGCCATGGGGCCACGCCAGATCATGGGTGTGTCCTCCTCGATGAGGTGCCCGATGGAGATGGACTGGATGCCGTAACTTTCCTTCGGCTCCATGGATTTGCCGTCACGGGAGTCGGGACGCCCTGGGCAGCCGAGCATGCGTGGTTGGCTTGGCCCGTAGATGTCCGCATCGAGCAGGCCCACGGTGGCGCCCTCATCGCGCAGGGCGAGTGCCAGATTGACCGCAGTGGTGGACTTGCCGACACCGCCTTTGCCGGACGCGACGGCGATGGTGTTCCTCACGCCCGGAAGGGTTTTGACCCCCTTCTGCACGGCCCGGGCCGTGATTCTCGTCTCGATGAGGATATTCACCGGGAGTCCGTCACAAACCGGAGACACCGCCTCGATCAGGGCCTGCCTCAGGGTCTCACCATAACGTTTGAGCGGGAAACCGGCCTCGAGGTTCAGGGTGACGCCGGCAGCGTCCACTGTCACTTCCTTGAGCATGCCCGCACTCACCACGTCCGTACCCAGGTATGGGTCCGTGAAGGCTTTCAGTGCGGTCTCGATGCGGGCTTTGTCGACGCTCATGCAGGGTCCTCCGTTAGGGCGTGCGGATTGTACACAAGCAGGCTCGCGACTGCCCCTGCCGCCGCACCGTTCATGGCGTCACCGGGGGCGCGGTGCTAACTTACGCACCCGACCCCGCGCCAGCCGCGGGTATTACCCTGCAGAGTTATCCGGATACCCCATGAGTACCGCGCATCGCCGTATCCTCGTCACCAGTGCGCTTCCGTACGCCAACGGACCGATTCACATCGGCCATCTGGTGGAATACCTCCAGACCGACATCTGGGTGCGCTTCCAGAAGCTGCGTGGCCATGAGTGCCACTACGTGTGTGCGGATGATGCCCACGGCACGCCAATCATGCTGCGAGCCGAGCAGGAGGGCATTGCGCCGGAGGAACTCATCCGCCGCATCGGAGCAGAGCACCAGGCGGACTTTGCCGCCTTCGGTGTCGCCTTCGACAATTATCATTCCACGCACTCTTCGGAAAACCGCACCATTGCCACCTTGATCTACGAACGTTTGCGCGACGCAGGGCACATCACCCGACGCTCGATCCAGCAAGCGTTTGACCCGGTCAAACAGATGTTCCTGCCGGATCGCTTCATCAAGGGCACCTGTCCGCGTTGCGGTGCCGGGGATCAGTACGGTGACAACTGCGAGGCCTGCGGGGCCACCTACGCGCCTACCGATTTGGTGGATCCGCGTTCGGTGCTCACGGGCGTGGCGCCGGAACAGCGTGAATCCGAGCACCTGTTCTTCCGCCTCGGCAACTTTGAAACCATGCTGAAGGAGTGGCTTGCCAACAGTGATCTGCAGCCGGGCGTGGTCAACAAGTTGCAGGAATGGTTCGAAGCCGGCTTGCAGGACTGGGATATTTCGCGCGATGCGCCTTATTTCGGCTTCGAGATCCCGGATGCCCCAGGCAAGTATTTCTACGTCTGGCTCGATGCACCCATCGGCTACCTCGCGAGCTTCCGGCATCTCTGCGACCGCACGGGTATCGATTTCGACACCTTCTGCGCCACTGACAGCACGGCCGAGATGTACCACTTCATCGGCAAGGACATCATGTATTTTCACACGCTGTTCTGGCCAGCCATGCTCAAGGGCGCGGGCTTCAGGTTGCCGAGCAGTGTCTTCGTACATGGCTTCCTGACCGTCGACGGCCAGAAGATGTCCAAGTCCCGTGGCACCTTCATCACCGCACGGACCTATCTCGACCACCTGCACCCCGAGTACCTGCGTTACTACTTTGCGGCCAAGCTCGGGCCCGGGATCGATGACATCGATCTCAACCTCGAAGACTTCCAGCATCGTGTGAACGCCGATCTGGTCGGCAAGGTGGTGAACATCGCCAGCCGTTGTGCCGGTTTCATCACCCGTAACTTTGCGGGCGCTCTCGCTGCGCAGGGAGATGATCCGGCACTGGTGTCGGCCCTGCAGGCTGCGGGCAGCGGGATCGCGCAAGCCTACGAGACACGCGAATTCGGTCGCGCGATGCGCGAGATCATGGCGTTGGCTGATCGCGTCAACCAGTACATCGATCACCGCAAGCCCTGGGTGTTGGCAAAGCGGGAAGACGCACTCACCGAACTGCATGCCGTGTGCTCCACGGGCATCGAATTGTTCCGCCTCCTGATGATCTACCTCAAACCCGTGTTGCCGCTCATGGCGCGCGAGGCAGAGGAGTTCCTCGCCTGCGGCGAGCTGCGCTGGAGCGACCATGAGACCCTGCTTGGTGCGCATGTCATCAAGCCTTTCAAGCCCCTTTTGAACCGCATCGACCCTGCAAAAGTGACCGCCATGATTGAAGACTCCAGAAGCGTTCCGCCCACGCCTGCACCTGCAGCCAAGACTGCAAATCCTCCTGCCGCGGCGGCCTCCGCCGCAACGCCGGTTCCCGATGCCGGCACTGTGCCGGCACACATCTCGATCGAGGAATTCGGCAAGATCGATTTGCGCGTTGCGCGGGTCGCTGCTGCGAACGCCGTCGAGGGGGCCGACAAGCTCGTTCAGCTCACGCTGGACCTCGGTACCGAAACCCGGCAGGTCTTCGCCGGCATCAAGGCCGCCTATGCGCCGGAGGCGCTGGTCGGAAAACATGTGGTGATGGTGGCCAATCTGGCACCTCGCAAGATGCGCTTTGGAGTTTCTGAAGGCATGGTGCTTGCGGCCAGCGGCGACGGTCCCGGCATCTTCCTCATTTCACCTGAAGCCGGCGCGGAAGCTGGCATGCGGGTCAAGTAACAAGGACAGGCGCCGTACGCATGCGGGACCCTGACGCTCTGCTCGAGGTGCTTCCTCACAGCCAGTGCCAAGCATGCGGCCATGCAGGCTGCGCGCCCTTTGCGCGAGCACTGGCAGAGGGCACTGCAAATGAGGACGGCTGCGAGCCAGGCGGGAGCCTCGTGCGTAGCCGTCTGTTGCGACGAACGGGTGCCTCGGTACTGCTTTCGGCGCAG
>JBDLQR010000429.1:0-10097 GCA_039800485.1 Pseudomonadota bacterium | reverse complement strand
TTCCGTCCGAGATTGCGGAGAGCGTCTTCTTTCCCATGGTGTCGGGGCGCGCTGAGGGCTCAGGCCTCGGCCTGCCGATTGCTCAATCTCTGGTGCAGAGACACGGGGGACTCATCGAGTTCACCAGCGTCCCTGGCAACACGGTTTTCACCGTCTGGTTACCTGTAAGGAATCCGGTATGACCAAACCCGTTGAAGTCTGGATCGTCGATGACGACCATGCGATTCGCTGGGTCCTCGAGAAGGCGCTGTCCCAGGCCGAATTTTCTCCGCGCTGCTTTGATTCCGCGGAGCGGGCGCTTGCCCAGCTCAAGCGCGAAGCGCCGGCCGCCATCGTGACCGACATCCGGATGCCGGGCATGGACGGCATGCAGCTGATGGAGGCGGTACAGACGCTCCACAGCCATGTTCCGGTCATCATCATGACCGCGTTCGCCGATCTGGATCGGGCGGTGGCTGCGTTCCAGGGTGGGGCCTTCGAATACCTGCCCAAGCCCTTTGATGTGGACGAGGCGGTGACGATCGTCCGGCGCGCGGTCAGCATGGCGCGCGAGGCTGCCTCCGGCCACGAAGCGGAGCCCGCAGGCGAGATAGGCATGGGCTCCGACATCATCGGTTCGGCACCTGCGATGCAGGAGGTTTTCCGGGCCATCGGCCGCTTGTCCAAATCGAACATGACCGTGCTGCTGACCGGTGAGTCCGGGTCAGGCAAGGAGCTGGTGGCGCGCGCGCTGCATCGGCACTCTCCGCGCGCCAACAAGCCCTTCATCGCGCTCAACACGGCAGCCATCCCGCGCGAATTGCTCGAATCCGAGCTGTTCGGTCACGAGCGGGGGGCCTTCACCGGAGCTACCGGGCAGCGCACCGGCCGCTTCGAACAGGCCAATGGGGGTACGCTCTTTCTGGATGAGATTGGAGACATGCCTGCAGAACTGCAGACGCGTCTGCTGCGCGTGCTGGCAGAAGGCGACTTCTACCGCGTGGGTGGCCATCAGCCGGTGCACGTGAACGTGCGCGTGATTGCCGCCACCCACCAGGATCTCGAAAAGCGGGTGGAAGCAGGCGTCTTTCGTGAAGATCTGTTCCATCGCCTGAATGTGATTCGCCTGCACCTGCCGCCCTTGCGCGAACGCAAGGAGGATATTCCGGAACTGGCCGGCCACTTCCTGCGGGTGACCGCCCAAGAGGTGGATATCGAACCCAAGCGGCTGTCGCCAGCAGCGCTGGCAGCTTTTCGTGCCTACTCCTGGCCCGGCAATGTGCGGCAGATGGAAAACGTCTGCCGCCGGCTGAGCGTGATGGCACCGGGTCAACTGATCGAGGAAGCTGATCTGCCGCGTGAGCTGCTGGAGAATGCCCCCGCCGGTTCCGGCACTGAACGGACGGCGGGAGACGATTGGGAGCTTGCGCTCCGGCGCTGGGCCGAGCAGCACATCCATGCCTCGCGCGTGCCGATTCTGGACGAGGCAATGCCCCGCTTCGAGCGCACCATGATTCTCTTCGCCCTGGCCCAGACCCAGGGGCGGCGTCACGATGCTGCACGGCTCCTCGGTTGGGGGCGCAACACCCTGACGCGTAAGATCAAGGAGCTGGGGATGGATGTCTGATCGGCTCCCGATCAGTCAGCCAGCCAGCGGGCGATATCGGGTGCGAAATAGGTGAGAACGCCATCCGCGCCCGCGCGCTTGAAGGCCAGCATCGTCTCCAGCACGCTGGCCTTCTCATCCAGCCAGCCGGCTTGTGCGACAGCCTTGAACATCGCGTACTCCCCACTGACCTGGTAGGCAAAGGTGGGCATGCCGGTACTGTCCTTGATGCGCCGGATGATGTCGAGGTATGGCATTCCCGGCTTGACCATGACCATGTCAGCACCCTCAGCGATATCGAGCGCCACTTCACGCAGGGCTTCATCGCTGTTGGCGGGATCCATCTGGTAGGTCTGTTTCCCCCCTTTGCCCAGGTTGGAGGCGGAGCCGACCGCATCCCGGAAAGGCCCATAGAAGGCGGAGGCATACTTGGCCGAATAGGCGAGGATGCGCGTGTTGACGAAGCCTTCGGCTTCCAGAGCGTCCCGGATTGCACCCACGCGGCCATCCATCATGTCTGAAGGGGCCACGATATCCACGCCTGCGCGGGCCTGTGACACCGCCTGCTGCACCAGGATATGCAGCGTTTCGTCATTGAGCACGTAGCCCGCGTCATTGATCACGCCGTCCTGACCGTGGGTGGTGAAGGGGTCCAGCGCCACATCGGTGATCACGCCCATCTCCGGCACGGCATCCTTCACAACCTTGATCGCGCGCTGGGCGAGACCGTCCGGATTGAAGGCCTCTCTGCCGTCCGGCGTCTTGCGCTCGAGCGGAGTCACCGGGAACAGCGCAAGTGCAGGGATACCGAGCGCGTGATATTCACGCGCGGTGCGCGCCAGCACATCGAGGCTCAGACGACTGACACCGGGCATGCTCGCGATGGGCTCGCGGGTGTCCTTGCCCTCGCAGACGAACACCGGGCAGATGAGGTCATCAGTGGTGACACGATTTTCCCGCATCAGCCGGCGAGAGAATTCCGTGGCCCGCATGCGGCGCGGGCGGCTGCGGGGATAACGCGATCCGGAATCGTGCGGCATGGGGCGATACTCCTTGCTGGGGTCAGGATTGGGATTGTCGGGTGCGCTTGGCGAGGGCGCGATCGCCGCTGAAGGGTGGCAACTGGCGGCAGGTCTGTTCGATCCAGGCTTCCGCGGCCTGGGTCAGTTCATTGGCACTGCGGCCATCGGGCAGGATGGGCGGGCCAATCACGAGATCGATGATGCCCGGATCCTTGCGCAAGGCCTGGCGGCGCCAGAATAGGCCGGCATTGTGGGCCACCGGCACGATGGGCCGGCCAGCCATGGCCGCGAGCGCTGCCCCACTGGGCGAGTACTTGCCAGGATGCTCTACGGGCACGCGCGTGCCCTCCGGAAAAATCAGGACCCACCAGCCCTCGGCCAGTCTCTTCTGACCTTCCTTGAGCACGGCCCGCAGGGCCTTGGCCCCGGCCTTGCGATCGATGGCGATCGGGTTGAGCGAGGCGAGGCCCCAGCCAAAGAAAGGCACCCAGAGCAGCTCGCGTTTGACTACCTGGCTGTGGGGAGGAAAGACGAATTGCAGCGACATCGTTTCCCAGGCGGATTGATGCTTGCAAAGGATTACGCCTGCCTCGGCCGGGATGTTCTCGAGGCCGCGAACCCGCCAGCTGAGGCCACAGGATACCCGCAGCCACCACAGTGCGACGCGCGACCACTGAATCACGGTGTAGTAGCGGGCACCGCGCGGCAGGGGAAGGAGCAGCACGCCCAGCAGGCAGAAGAGCACTGTGAAGGGCGCGATCCCGATGTAGAAGAGGATGGAACGCAAGGCGGTCATGGAGCTTCCTCGTGACAGAGCGCATGGACGGCGGTGGCGAGATCAGCGAACACCGTGACCGTTGATTCGGTGGGCAGTGCAGCCGCCGTGGCGGCACCATGTCCGGTGAGCACGAGCATGCTGCGTGTTCCGGCGGCCCGGGCCGCCGCGAGATCGCTGGCGCGGTCGCCGATCATCACGGCGTTGGCAAGATCGAGCCCGCTCCGCGCCGCCGCCGCATGCAGCAGTCCGGGTTGCGGCTTGCGGCACTCGCATCCCTGGCGTGGGCCGTGTGGGCAGAAAAAGAAACCATCCACCACCGCACCATGATGCAGGGCTTCCTGCAGCAGTTTGTGGTGGATCCGATGCAAGTCTTCTATCGAGAAAAGCCCGCGTGCCAGGCCTGACTGGTTGGAGACTATGCAGATGCGAAACCCCGCCTGGGTTGCAGCGCCGAGTGCGCGCAAGCTGCCGGGCAAGGGCAACCATTCATCGGGATGCTTGATGAAGTCCGGAGAGTCCTCGTTGATGACTCCGTCCCGGTCAAGGATCAGCAAGCGTTGCCCCATGGGAGGGTGATCCGGATCAGCCGCTGATCAGAGCCACGTCGGCAACCCGCAGGAACATCCCGTGAATGCGCTGGAGCAGGGCCAGTCGCGCCAGACGCAAATCGGTCTGTTCCGCCATCACCAGTACCGCGTCGAAGAAGCGATTCACGGGCTCATGCAGTCCGGCCAGGGTGTTCAGCCACGCCGCGTAGTCGCCATGCGCAAGCACTTCGGTCTCCGTTGCGCTGATGTGGGCCACTGCCGCGGCAAGTGCAAGCTCCTCCCCCTCACACAGGACCGCAAAGTCCGCGCCCTCGAGTGGAGTGTCGTTCTTGCGCAGGATGTTGGCGATGCGCTTGTTGGCAGCAGCCAGTGCAGCGGCCTGGGGCAATGCGGTGAATTCCGCTACAGCCGCGATGCGCCGTGCCAGATCCCGCGGTGCCGAGGGCCGGGTGCTGAGCACTGATTCGATCACATCCTGCCGATAGCCACGTTCGAGAAAGTAACCACGCGCGCGTTCGAGCACGAACTCGAATACCGGCGCGACCTGGGCGACCGCCTCACCCCCCAGGGTGGACGCGGCCACTGCCAGTGTCTGCTGCAGATCGAGCGAGGCATCACCCTCGATGCACAGTCGCAGCACGCCCAGCGCTGCCCGGCGCAAGGCATAGGGATCGCGATCTCCGGGGGGCGCACCGCCGGCACTGAATATTCCGACCAGGGTATCGATCCGATCTGCGCAGGCGACGGCTCTTCCCAGCGGTGACGCAGGGATTGCATCGCCCGCGAAGCGTGGCTGGTAGAACTGGCCTATGGCCTCCGCGACGGCCGGTGGTTCTCCATCGTGGAGCGCATAGTACCGGCCCATGGTGCCTTGCAGCTCGGGGAACTCACCCACCATCTCGGTGACGAGATCACAGCGGGCAAGCTGCGCAACGCGGGCGGCGTCCGCGGGATCGGCCTTGAAAGCCGGCGCCATGTCCATTGCCAGATGCATCACCCGATCAGACTTGTCCTTCAGCGAGCCCAGGCTTCGTTCGAACACGATGGAGGCCAGTTGCGCGCAGCGCGCGGCCAGCGGTGTCTTGCGGTCCTTGTCGAAAAAGAATGCGGCGTCACTGAGCCGGGGGCGAATCACACGCTCGTTGCCATCCCGGATCATGTCCGGGACCGGGCTCTCGATGTTGGCGATCGTGATGAAGCGGTTCTGCAGTGCGCCGTCGGCTGACTCAAGTGGAAAGTACTTCTGATTGCCCTGCATGGTCGCAATGAGCGCTTCGCGCGGCACGGCGAGGAAATGGGCTTCGAAAGTACCGACCACAGGCACGGGCCACTCCACCAGGGCCGTGACCTCATCCAGCAGTTCTTCGTTCAGGATGGCCCGGCAGGCTTGTGCCCGCGCCGACTCCCGCACCAGTGCCGCCACGCGGTCCCGACGCCGGGCAAAATCCGCAATGACCCGGCCCTCATGTTCGAGGCGTTCCGCATAGTCGGCCGCGTTGTCGAGAGCAAGGCGTGCCGTGCCCATGAAGCGATGGCCGCGCGTTTCCCGGCCACTGCGGATCCCCAGTATCTCGCCGTCGACGACTTCAGTCCCGAGCAGCATCACGACCCAGTGCACCGGACGCACGAATTCCTCAGTGCCGGCGCCCCAACGCATGCGTTTCGGGATTGGAAGCGCACCCAGTGCAGCCTGGACGATGTCGGGCAGCAGTTCCCGGGTGGGTCGCCCCGGCTGGATCGCGCGGTAGACCAGCCATTCACCCTTGTCGGTCGCCATGCGCTCCAGTGCATCGAACGCCACATTGCAGGAGCGCGCAAAACCGAGCGCGGCCGGTGTCGGCTGGCCGTCCTTGCCAAACGCAGCGGCGATCGCCGGCCCCCTGCGCTCTTGCGCCTGGCTGGGCTGGTTCAGGGACAGTCCGCGCACGAGCGTCGCAAGCCGTCGGGGTGAGGCAAAGCTTTCTGTTGCGCCGGCCTCGAGGCCAGCTTGCGTCAGGCGCTGCGCGAGCTCTGCCGTGAAACGCTGCGAAAGAGTCTTCAAGGCTTTGGGCGGAAGCTCCTCGGTGCCAATCTCCACGAGGAAGTCCACCTGCTGGAGGTCAGGCGTGTTCATCGCGACGGTTCTCCCTGCGCGAGCATCGGAAAGCCCAGTGCTTCGCGTGCCGCGAAGTAGGCTTCTGCGATCAGTCGGGCCAGTGTGCGTACGCGCAGGATGTAGCGCTGGCGCTCCGTGACCGAGATGGCACGTCGCGCATCCAGCAGATTGAAGGTATGGGAGGCCTTCACCATCATTTCGTAAGCCGGCAAGGGCAAGCCTTTCTCGATGAGTCGGGTCGCTTCCCCTTCGCAGCGGTTGAACCAGTCGAACAGGATCTCCGTGCTGGCCTGCTCGAAGTTATAGGTCGACATCTCCACTTCGTTCTGGTGGTAGACATCACCGTAACTGACGCTGAGCTCGGGATGCTCGCTCCAGCTGAGGTCGTAGACGGAGTTCACGCCCTGCAGGTACATGGCGATACGCTCGAGTCCATAGGTGATTTCGCCCGAGACGGGGCGGCAGTCGAGGCCGCCCACCTGCTGGAAGTAGGTGAACTGCGTGATTTCCATGCCGTTCAGCCAGACCTCCCAGCCGAGACCCCAGGCACCCAGCGTGGGCGATTCCCAGTTGTCTTCGACGAATCGCACATCGTGTTGCCGGGGGTCGATGCCAAGTTCCGACAGGGATGCCAGATACAGATCCTGCAGATCCGGTGGTGAAGGCTTCAGGATGACCTGGAACTGGTAGTAGTGCTGCAGCCGGTTGGGGTTTTCACCGTAGCGCCCGTCGGTGGGACGCCGCGAGGGCTGCACATAGGCCGCGCGCCAGGGCTCCGGACCGATCGCCCGCAGGAAGGTGGCCGGATGGAAAGTGCCGGCACCCATCTCCATGTCATAGGGTTGCGCAATCACGCACCCTCGGGCCGCCCAGAACGACTGCAGGCGGAAGATGAGTTCCTGGAACGTGGTTGGAGACTGCGGGCTCAGGGCCTTGCCCGGGTTTCTTGCTGCGGCCATGGACCTGCACTGTGAGTCATTGAGAGAGGCCCGCAAGTATAGCGGCAGGCGCCGGACGGTGTCGTGCCGGCGCCGCTCTCAGCTCTTCTTCTTCAGGAGGTCGTCCAGCTTCTTCTCCAGCAGGCGAGTCTTGAAAGACGGTAATTGATAAGCCCAGCCTGCAACGCGAGCATTGAGTGACGCCACTTCCTTGGCCACCTCATCCGGCTTCTTCAACCCGGTGGGCGGCGGCCCCTCATTCATCTCCTTGGGTTTGAGCGCATCGGAGGGTGCAGGCACAGGGGCCACCACGCGGTCGGGCGTGTGGGCGAACTCAAGCGTGACGAAGCCCTTCCCCTCATGGTCGAAGCGCCGGACCGTGGCGGTGAGGCCGTCGAACGTTTCGACTGTGGCTGTGGCAGTTGGCTGCTGGTCCGCGACGCGTGCAGCCGGGACCACGGCATCGAGCTTGGCGTCCAGCAGCAGACCTCCCATGCTGGACACCGTGGCGCGCGCGCGAACCTCGTAGCCCACGGGGACCTCTGCCAGTGAGAACAGCTGCACTTCGGGACTCGATTTGTTGACCACGATGGTCTTGTCTCCGGTCGGTGTGATGCTGACCTGACGCACCCGGTCAACCGGCAGATTGACCACACTGGTGTCTATCCACTCTGCACCCTGTGTGCCCAGTGCGAGCTCGCCCTCCACCAGCCAGGCATTCGCTTCGCCCGCGCGCCTGACATAGTGGCCTGGCGGATTCATGGCGCGCGCAGGCCGGCTCTTGCCCACCAGCAGATCGACCAGCGGCTGGCCGGAGGCGTCGAAAACCTTGACCGCCCGCGACGCGGACTTTTCCGCAGTTCTGTCTTCCACCCCGAGCTGCGGGAAATTCTCGGCCTTGGCCGTCTTGCTTTCCAGGATGCGCAGCTCACCCAGCTGGAAGAGCAGTTGACGCACCAACTCCGCCTTGCCGGGGTAGCCACCAAATTCTTCCACCTTCCATTGCTCGCCATCACGCGCAATGGTGACAGTCCCGTCCGGAGATTCGATGACGACCTTGGCGGTCTCGTTCAGTCGATCCATCAGTCCCGGAAGGAGCAGAGTGCTCGTGATTTCGGTGGTGGGGCTTTTCTCATGTGACACATACCAGGCGCCACCGACCACCAGCAGGGTCAGAATGAGCATCCCGGGCAAGCGCTTGTTCATGGCAGGACCTCCGCTCAGACGCGTCGCGCACGCACGACGGCGGCACCGATGACAAACAGGGACAGCAGCAGGGGGATCGCGCCGATATTGAGAAACTTGAGCTGGCTGCCGAGCCGCTCGATGTTCTTCTGCAAATCGTGCTGCACAGCCCTCAGCTGCTTGCGGGTCTTGATCTGCTCCGCCCGGAACAACTCAATCTCCTTGCGTTGCTCTGGACTGAGGAGAGTCTCTGCACCGCCCTCGCCGCCGGTCTGCAGTTCCTGCAGCTTGGTCTCGGTCTCCTTGAGCTTGGCTTGCAGGGCCTGCTCTTCATCACGGTACGCGGCTTCCGCCTCGCGCTTGATCTGCTCTACCACCTGGAAGGGACGCGCATAGTCACCGCGGCTGCGCAGGCTGATGAGATCATCATTGCCGCCCAGGTTGTCGATCGCGTTGATCAGGAAATCCGCGTTGTTGGCAAAAGGATTGGGCACCTGCATGTCGAGGAAGCGCTGCATGCGGACCCAGAAGCGATCAGCCAGGATGTCGGTATCGGCCACCACGATGAGATTGATCGAAGCTTTCGACTTTGCCAGGTGTTCGGGGTTTCCGGGGCCGCGCTTTTCCTGCTCGTCGAGCGGAGGGCCATCGGGGAAGGCGGTTTCCACCTCACCGGTGATGCGGGCGGCGATCACGCTGTCGGGCTTGTCCGCCTTGAATTCCTGCAGCACGCCAGCCGGGTCGCGCACGAACATGATCGCATCGCGGGAAAGGGCCCCTGACTCGGGCCCGGTCTTGAGCAAGGGCGTGAATTGCGTCTTCGAATCCTTGGCCGCCTCCAGCATGCCTGCCGAGCCCACGTTCACGGATTTCAGCTCGTTGGTGATGAAATCATCCCGGTTGAGGCGATCGCCCATGAGCTGCAGCCACGGGAGATAGTTGACCTCCCGCGGGCCCCGACCGCTGTTCACGGACACACGAACCGCCGCTTCGAGATCCCCCACGACCTGATCCTGGGCCATGCCGAGGCCCCACTTGGCAAAAAGCTCGGGCAATCCGGAGTCGATGCGCGGCATCACCATCGGGTTGTTCGGGTCCTGCACCGGCCTGTCTTCCTCGGCCATGGGATCCACGAACACCATCGCCTTGCCGCCGCCGAGCACGAACTGGTCGATGGCATAGAGCGTCTTGCGCGGCAGATCTTTGGGGTGAATGACCAGCAGGGTATCGATGTCCTTGTCGATGGCTGCCAGATCCCGGGCCAGCACCCGTACCTCGAAGAACTCCTGCATGAACTCCAGGCTGGTCCACGCAGGCGCCGGCTGCCCGGTCTGCGGGTCTGGCGTACCGCCCATCACAGGTAGATCAGAAATGAGTCCAATGACTCGCTTGGTCGGGTTGGCGAGGTTGTAGACGAGCTTGGTGATCTCATACTCGACTGCATCCGCCCGCTCCGGGCTGAGGAACGGGATGGCCAGTTCATCGTCGGTTGCATTGCTGCCGACCAGCCCCAGATAGCCCATGTCACCGGAAGCACTGATCGGCAACTGCTGGATGCCGTAGCCAACCGCCTGGTCTTCAGCTTCGGAGAAAGGCTCGGGCTCGATGACCAGCAACTCGATGCGGCCATCGCTCGCCGCGACGTATTCCTCCAGCAGATCCCGCACCCGCTTGCCGTGGGTCAGGAACTGCGGGATGTCGGCAAACTGGCGGGCCGAAAAATACAGCCGCAGGGTCACTTTCTCGTCAATGCGCCCGACGATGTTCCGGCTGCCTTCCGAGAGGGTGAACAGTTTGTTGCTGGTGAGATCCAGTCGGCGGGAGGTGAGCGTTTCGTTGGCGATGATGTTGACGCCAACGAAAAGCGCGAGTGCGACCAGAAAGCTGTACAGGATCTGGGTGCGGTTCATGGTCAGCTGCTCTTTCTGGCGTCGATGGCCAGCATG
>JBDLQR010000428.1:0-6718 GCA_039800485.1 Pseudomonadota bacterium | reverse complement strand
GCGGCAAGAAACTCCCGATGGATGCCGGCGATGATGTCAGGGCGTACGAGGTTGAGAAGGTCGTTGTTGCCCTTCAGGTCAATCGGATGACCGGCGAAACGTTGTCCCCGGTAGTCCTCTTCGGTCAACGCATGGCCCTGGATCATGGTCCCCATCGCGCCATCCAGGGTCAGGATTCGTGTCTCGAGAATGGCCCGCAAGGTGGCTTCGGTTGGAGTCATCATTCTGTCCTTGAAAATCAGCGTTGGGAGGCAACACGACCCAGCCGGAAACGGCCGGGATTACGTTGCATCCAGAAGACGGCGGCAATCAGTGCGACGAGTGCTGCCTGCACCAGCCACAGCCCGATCTCCGGTGGCAGGTCGCCCTTGCGGACCATGGCATGGGCCACGCCCAGGAAATTGTTGTAGGCGAAGTAGCCTGAGATGGCGGTGATGAGCCCGATATACCAGTTGTCTCCGGTGCTTGCGAGCGCGATGAGCACGGCCAGCAATGGAAGCAGGAGTGCGCCGATGGGACGTGCCAGGCGCCACTGGAATTCCGCCCTGAAACCTGCGGCTTCATACTTCAGGAGGTCGGCGGTTCGCATGAAATTGATCTGGTTGGACAGATCCGTCGGTGTGTGCGATTCGATCCGCAACGCATACCGGGAAAAATGCGTGATGACGTAATCCAGCGCGCCCGGGCGACCCGCGTAGCTGGTGCCGTCGAGGAAAACTGCAAAGCGGTCCCGGGTCTCGGGATCCGTTTCCACGACGGCTTCGTCGGCACGCATGATGCCCACGTCACCGCCCTCGCGGACCTGCACGAAGGCGTCCTGCAGGTATTCCTCGTCGCGGGAAATCCGTTCGGCGTAGAAAATCCGCTTGCCGCCACTCAGTTCCTTGAACCGGCCCGCTTTCACCCCGGCAATCGTGGCTTCGTTCTCCGTCTGGTTCTTGATTCCCTCGAGAATCTCCTCGGCGCGCGGTTCGGCAAACAGGGTGAGGGTGGCTACAAACGCGGCAGAAAACAGTGCGAGCTTGAGCGCGGCCCCGAGCAGCAGGCCATGACCGGCGCCGGCTGCACGCAGCGCTGTCAGTTCGTAGTCCCGCTGCAGGCGGATTACGGCCGCGAAAATGCCGATGTAGAGGCTCATGGGGACGAGGTCGCGCAGCGAGACCAGCATCTTCAGTCCCAGCATGGCCGCAATGTGTTCCGGTGCCATCTTCCCGTCCGCGGCCTCTCCCAGATAGGAGGCGAAGCGTGTGCTGAAATAGATCACTACCAGGCCGCCGGCGATCATGGCGAAGGTGCGCACGTACTCCCGCATCAGATAGCGTTCGAGAATCACTGCGTGCGACCTCCTCCGCGACGCAAGAGCGTGAGGTTGCGGGCATAGAGAAAAGGCAGGAACACATAGCCGAGGATGATGGGCAGCTTGTCCACATGCAGCGCATAGATGAGCGAAATGAGGCTGCCGTGAAAGCTCAGGTGCCAGAAGATGGGTGGCACCACCAGTTGCTTCTCGCGCTCGGAGCGCAGCCACTGGATGAGGAAGCGTGAGCTGAACAAGCCATTGCCGAGCAGGCCAAAGGCGGTCCACCAGGCTGAATCGGCATACAGCCAGGGCAGCAGATGGCCAATGTGCGGGGCAAGGAAGCCGCTGGTTGTCGTCATCCGGCAATCTCCTGCACGGCAGACAGGCGGAAACGGCGGGCAATGAGCCAGCTCACGCCGAAGAGATCGACGATGCCTACCCACAGACGGTTCGCTACGCCGTATTTTGACTGGCCATGCAGGCGCGGCCGGTGATTGACCGGGACCGATACCGCCCGCCCGCCCATGCGTTGCACCAGTGCGGGCAGGAAGCGATGCATGTGATTGAAGTGGGGAAGGGCCATGAACGTGGCGCGGGCGAAGACCTTCAGACCACAACCGGTGTCGGGCGTGGCATCCCGCAGGGCCCGAGAACGCACCGCATTGGCGACCCGCGAAGACAGGCGCCGCACGAAGGTGTCACGGCGTTGGGTGCGATGTCCGCAGACCACCACGGGCACCTCGGGGTTGTCCTCACTCGCGGCCTTTGCCAACAGTGCTGGCACATCGGCGGGATCGTTCTGGCCGTCTCCGTCGAGGGTGGCGATCCAGCGCCCGCGGGCAGCCGTGACGCCAGAGCACAGCGCAGCACTCTGTCCCCGGTTCAATGCATGGCGCAGCACACGCAGGCGCGGCTCCGCGGCCTTGAGGCCTCGCAGTGTTTCCAGGGTGCCGTCGGTGCTCGCGTCGTCGACCAGGATGATTTCGTAATGGTCACCGGGACCGCCCGCTGCCACCACCTCCGCCACCAACTGCGCAATGTTGCCGGCTTCGTTGTAGCAGGGGATGACGACGGAATACTGGAGGGGAGGGGATACGTCGGAAGTCATCGATACCCTGGCATGCTGTGGGAAAAGCTCCTCGGGCCGCATGACCCTTGGCAGCTCGGGGGTTGGGCATTCTAGCAGTCCGCGCGCAGCACACCCACCTCGTTTTGACACTGTCGCAGCCGCTTGATTACAGTGCAGGGTCACCCGCATCCGGAGCCCCGACATGGGCAATCGTCTTTCGAAAATCTACACCCGCACGGGCGACGCCGGGACCACCGGCCTGGGTGACGGGTCCCGCGTGTCCAAGGACAACCTCCGGGTGCATGCCATGGGGGATGTCGATGAATTGAATTCCCTGCTGGGCATGCTTCTCGCAAGCCCGCCGCCCCCTGAAATGGCCTCGTCCCTGTTTGAAATCCAGCACGACCTGTTCGACCTTGGGGGTGAGTTGTCGATTCCCGGTTGCAGCTTGCTGCCGACCGATGCCGGAACGCGCCTGGAAGGCCTCATCGATCACTACAACGAGGCACTGCCGCCGTTGAAGGAATTCGTGTTGCCGAGCGGGGGGGTGGCCACTGCGCGGTGCCATGTCGCGCGCGCTGTGTGCCGTCGCGCCGAGCGCGCGGTGGTGGCGCTGGACGCGGCAGAGCCGGTCAGTACGGCAGTCATGCAATACCTCAATCGGCTGTCCGATTTGCTGTTCGTGTGGGCAAGGACCCTCGCACGCCATGAGGGCGGTGCTGAAGTCATGTGGGACCGGTCGCGTTTCAAGCCGGCTGTCTGATCCTGCCCACGCGGGCGGGGGGAAGCCCTGTCCAATCCTCGCCGCTGTAGCCCGCCCATTCAGCGGGCCAGGAGTTCCAGTACCGGTCCTTCCCGCTTCAGGGTGAAGGCGTTCAGGAAGGACTGTCCGAGCAGCGCGGTGCTGGGATAATCCCCCTCCACGACCACCCCCTCCACGCGTTTGAGTGACAGGGTGCGTGCGGTGACTGATTCGAAGGTGACATACCACGCATCGACCAGACCCGAGGCGGTCTCGATCCGGCCTGCGCGACCGTCGGTCCGATACAGCAGCCCGAGGCGTCGCGCCGTGTCGCGGTTGATGGCGACGACGGTGGCACCGGTGTCCACGAGGAAACGGACACTGGCGCCGTTGATGGTGCCATCCACGAAGTAGTGCCCGTTGTTTTCGGGTATCAGCTTGAGGGACGCCAGTGCGCGCGGTGGCTGGCTGATGCCATAGCGCGCGGAGTCCAGCGTGAGTTCGATGAGCTCCGTGCCGACCCGCACCGTGGCGCGTTCCGGATTGGCTTCGACCAGGGTGACTCCCTCGGGTGATACGGCGCCGACGGTGAGGACCCGCGTGACCCCATCGACGAGCAGGATGGCGCGATCCGGGAACACCCCCTGGAGTGCAAGCCGGGGAGGTGTCGCTGATCGCGCGCCGGCCGAGGGCAGGGCGATGCAGAATGCCCAGAGTGCCAGCACCGGGCCGCGCTTGAATGTCCCCCTCTTCCTCATGGCTTGCGACTCCCTTGCGTGCGGATTGCTGCTTGGTCTTCGGCCATCGGCCGTTGCACGGTCGCCTGCTACACTCTCGGGCCCGCCGCACTCCGGATCAGTATAGGCAAAGCAGGCTCATGCCTGTGGCCCATCTGCCGTGCAGCGGGTTGCCCATGACTCAAGAGGTGTTCGTTGAATATTGCATGTCTCGACTTCGAAGGGGTTCTGATCCCCGAAATCTGGGTGGGTCTCGCTGAGCGCACCGGAATAGAGGAACTCCGCGCCACCACCCGCGAAGTGCCTGATTACGACCAGCTGATGCGTCAACGCCTGGCGGTGATGACGGCGCATGGTCTGGGTTTGAAGGACATCCAGGCTGCCGCCGACGCACTGGAGCCGCTGCCTGGTGCACTGGAGTTCCTGGACTGGTTGCGCACCGAATATCAGGTTGCCATCGTTTCCGACACGTTCTACGAACTGGCCATGCCGCTCGTGCGCAAACTGGGATATCCGACCCTGCTCTGCCACAAGTTGCAGGTCGGCGCGGACAGGATGATCAATGGCTACACCCTGCGGCAACAGAATCCCAAACGCCATGCGGTACTTGGCTTCAAGTCCATGCAATACAAGGTGGTCGCCACGGGTGACTCCTACAATGATGTACCGATGCTGAAGGAGGCCGATCGCGGCTGGTTCTTCGGGCCACCGGAGAACGTCTGCAGGGATCACCCGGACATTCCGCCGGTCTATGGTTATGGCGAGCTCAAGGAAGTGCTTCTGAAGGCCAAGCACGAGCTCTCATGATGCCGGGGCAATCTGCTGCCTGAGACGGGGGATCCGCGAGGGGACCCAGTGGGCGATGGCCCAGTCGATGATTTCATGGGGAGGCGCCCGCTGCAGGGATGCAGGTGGGTCCTGCCCCAGCCAGGTGAGAGCCTGCAGCAGGACTTGCGCGGGTTCTTGGCTGGCGATGTCGGGCGCCAGAGCCTGCTTGCTGAGTTTCTGCCCTGCCGCGTCCACCGCCACGGGGAGATGGAGATAGGCTGGCTCGGGGAGACCCAGCAGGCCTTGCAGCAGGCGTTGTCGCGGGGCTGATTCCAGCAGGTCTGCGCCCCTGACCACTTCGGTGATTCCGGCCTCCGCGTCATCGACCACCGCTGCAAGGTGATAGGCGGGCAGGTCTTCTACCCGCCAGATGACGAAATCCCCACCCTCACGATCAAGCTGCCAGGTGTGTTGGCCCTGGATCGGATCCGCCAGCGACACAGCGGCGGCGGCCACGCAAACCCTCACGCTGAAACGGCCCTGTGCCGGGTGGTTTGCGCTCCGACAGGTGCCGGGGTAGGTCGCGGCCCCGATCATGCGGCGTGAACAGGTACAGCGATAGGCAAGCCCTGCAGTCATCAGTCGCTCGAGCGCGGCGCGGTGTTGCGCCCGGTTGTGGCGCTGATGGATGACGGCACCATCCCAATGCAGGTGGCAGCGGGTGAGCGCAGAACGGATGGCATCTGCCGCGCCGGCCTGTTCCCGCGGCGGGTCGATGTCGTCGATACGCAGGTACCACTGCCCGCCCGCGACTCTGGCCTGAAGGAAGCCCGCCAGCGCCGTCACCAGCGAACCGAAGTGCAGCGGGCCGGTCGGCGAGGGCGCGAACCGCCCCCGATAGCGCGTGTCAGGAGCCGACCGGACCGGCGCGGAGGTGCTCATCGTAGAGTACCGTTGCGGCCGCCACGCCGATGGGCATGGCAAGGAAGTTCAGCACGGGAATGGCCGTGAGCAACGCGAGACCGGCCCCCAAGCCAAGGGCCATGCTTCGGTGCTCCCGCGCCACCTGCAGCGCGACGGGGAAGGGCCGAACCTGATTGCCGAGCACGCAGTCCAGATACTCCAGCGAAAGTACCCAGGCGCCGAGCAGTGCCCACACCAGAGCACCCAGGGCATTGACCACGGGCACCACCAGGATCAGGAGCGCGGGCAGGGTGAGTTTCAGCAGGTAAAGGGACTTGCCCAGTTCGCCCATCAGCCCAAGGCGCAGTTCTTCCAACAAACCCGGCACCGGCCCCGCGCCGGTCGCGCCGCGCAGTTCGCGCAGGACCGCGCTGGAGAGCGCGCCATTGAACGGCGTGGCCAGCAGGTTCGCGACCAGGCTGAAACTGAAGAACCCGGCCAGCATCACGGCCAGCGCGATGAGGGGCAGCAAGAGATAGCTGAGCCACGCAAATTCCTGCGGCAGCCATTGCGCCACCAGGTCGGCCAGGAACCTGTAGACCAGCAGGGTACCGACCACGAACACACCCACATTCACGGCGAGTGGCGCCAGCACATAGGGCCGGATCCCGGGGCGCCGCAGCAGCTGCGCCCCGCGCCAGACTGCAAAGAGCCCCGTCGCAAAGCCCGGGGTGCCCGGCATCAGGGCAGGTGGACGGGCGGCGCCGGGACCCAGCCTGGCGCGCGATGCTCCACGACCACTGTCGGATAGGTCCCGCCGCGCACGTTGAAACGGGCGGTCAGGCGCATGAACCGGGGCGCACTGGCTGCCACGAAGTCACCGAGGACGCGGTTGGTGACAGCCTCATGGAAGTGTCCTTCGTCCCTGAATGACCAGATGTAGAGCTTCAGGGATTTCAATTCGATGCAGCGCTCGTCGGGCACGTATTCAAGCAGCATCTGGGCGAAGTCCGGTTGCCCGGTCTTGGGGCACAGACAGGTGAATTCCGGGATTTCGATGCGGATCGTGTAATCCCGCGCGGGGGCCGGGTTGGGAAAAGTCTCCAGTTCACGGCTGGGCTGTGTGCTCATTCGAGGCGGCTCCGGGGCTGAATTGAAGGCCGCGCATGATATATGCTGGGCGGATGCGCATCACCAAG
>JBDLQR010000427.1:0-5987 GCA_039800485.1 Pseudomonadota bacterium | reverse complement strand
CTGGCATGTCCCATTTCCAGCGCGCCTTCCTCCAGCAGCCGCCGGGCGTCCGCACCCAGCTCGAGCAGGCGCAGAAGGTTCGAGACCGCCGCTCGGGAACGGCCTATTGCCGCAGCCACTTCCTGGTGCGTCATGCCGAATTCAGTCAGCAATCTCTGCAGTGCCTGCGCCTCCTCCAGCGGACTCAGTTGTTCGCGCTGGATGTTCTCGATGATGGCCAGACTCATCACGGTGCGATCGGGAACCACCCGCACGATCGCCGGGAGCTCGGTCAGCCCGGCCAGCTGGGCCGCGCGCCAACGCCGCTCACCCGCGATGAGCTCGTAACGCCCACCCTCACCCACGGCTCGCACCAGCACCGGCTGGATCAAGCCCTGTGCCTTGATCGAATCGGCCAGTTCCTGCAGCGCTTCCGGGCGAATGGTCAGTCGTGGCTGATAGCGGCCGCGCTGGATCAGATCCACCGGCAGCAGTCTCAGCGTGTCGCCCTGGCTCTCGTCTGGCGTGGGTTTTTCAGCACCGATTCCCAGCAGAGCGTCGAGTCCCCTGCCCAAGCCACGTTTCTTGTTCACGCTTGAATTTCCCGTCTCATTTGGAGGCCACGGAGTGATGCTGCACCTCTTCACGGCGCAGCATCTCGCCGGCCAGGGCCAGATAGGCCATGGCGCCGCTGGAGGACTTGTCGTAGAGCAGCGCCGGCAGACCGTGGCTGGGCGCCTCGGCGAGTCGCACATTGCGGGGAATGACGGTCTGGTAAACCTTTTCTCCGAAGTGCTGCAGGAGCTGCTGCGAAACCTGACTGGCCAGATTGTTGCGAGGGTCGAACATGGTTCGCAGCAGGCCTTCGATACGCAGTCGGGGATTCAGGATGCGGCGGATTTTCTCCACGGTATCCATCAGGGCGGAAATTCCCTCCAGCGCAAAATACTCGCACTGGGTGGGGATGATTACGCCCTCGGCGGCAACGAGCGCATTGATCGTCAGCATGTTCAACGAAGGCGGGCAGTCAACGATTACATAGGCGTAATCGCCGAGCACCGGCTCCAGCGCCATGCGCAGGCGGAGTTCACGGCCGATTTCATCCAGCAGGCCGACTTCTGCCCCCGTGAGATCACCGTTGGCCGGCAGGATGTCATAACCCGCCTCCGCCGCCGGCCGGCGCGCTTCTGCCACGCCAGCGCCGTTCAGGAGCACGTCGTAACTCGACAATTCCAGTTGGTGCTTGTCTACCCCGCTGCCCATGGTGGCATTCCCTTGCGGGTCGAGATCGACCAGCAACACGCGCCGCCGGGTAGCCGCCAGGGACGCGGCGAGATTGACGCTGGTGGTGGTCTTTCCCACCCCACCTTTCTGGTTGGCGATCGCGAAGACCTTGGCCATGCGGAATCCTGGGCTCTGGTTGTTGTGTGTTTGCCAGGGGGGGCGCGTCGCCATTGGAGGCGTTCTGGCGCCCCGGATTATGGCACAAACCGGCATACGCCCGAGTCGGGCCCCGCGCGTTCAGCTACGTGGACGCAACTCGATCAGGCATCGTGCGTCACGTCCCGGCACATGCAGCGGATGGATGGCCGACAGGAATCCCGCTGCCCACGGCGCGGCGAGCTCTTCGGCAGGTACCCGTCCCTTCATGGCCAGCAACCGGCTGCGTGGCGTGTGCAGGTGGCGGGTGGAATCGTTGAAGGTTTCAAGTGAGGACAGCGCGCGACAGATCAGCGTGGCGGGCGGCGCTTCGGGCTTCCAGGCCTCGACTCTGAGGTTTATCACCCGCACCCGCGGCAGATCGAGTGCGATGGCGCATTGCTGCAGAAAGCGGGCGCGCTTCGCGCGGGGTTCCACCAGCGCAATTTCGAGAGCGGGGCGGGCAGAGGCGATGACCAATCCGGGCAGACCCGCGCCACTCCCGATATCGGCCAAGGCTGCGTCGTCGATGAACGGCAATATGGCGAGGCAGTCCGCGACATGGTCGTTGATGAAGGCCACCTCGTCCGCCGCCCCCGTGAGATTCGCGAGGCGTTGCCACTTGAACACAAGCTCGACATAGCGGTCGAGCCTCGTCAGCGCCGCCTCGTCGAGCGCGAGACCCAGCGCCTCGGCGACTGCGTGAATCCCGTCAGCCGACACCACTCAGCCAGCCGCCACGCGTCGATCACCGCGCTTCAGGTGCACGAGCAGCAGGGAGATGGCGGCCGGAGTGACGCCGGAGATGCGCGCCGCCTGGCCCAGGGTGTGCGGGCGATGGCTGGAGAGCTTGGCCACGATTTCGTTGGACAGGCCGCGGACCAATGCGTAATCGAAATCGCGCGGTACCGTGGTGTCCTCATGGCGGCGGGCGCGTTCGATTTCCTCGTCCTGGCGTGCGAAATAGCCGCTGTAGCGGGCATGGATTTCCAGCTGTTCGACCACGGCACCGTCCATGACGCCCGGCCCCGCGCCCGGCAGATTCATCAGCGTCGCATAATCGATCTCCGGGCGTCGCAGGAGCTCCGCGAGGCTCTGCTCCTTGCGCAGTGCCTGGCCGAGCACTGCGGTGGCTGCATCGGCAGGCACTCTGTCCGGACTCATCCAGGTGGACTCCAGACGTCTCTGTTCGGCCTCGAAAGCAGTGCGTTTGCGCTCGAAGTGCGCCCAGCGCACGTCGTCCACCAGCCCCAGGGCACGGCCCTGCGGGGTGAGGCGCAGATCAGCGTTGTCTTCGCGCAGTCGCAATATGTATTCGGCCCGGCTGGTGAACATGCGGTAAGGCTCGGTGGTCCCGCGTGTGACGAGATCGTCGATGAGCACGCCAATGTAGGCTTCCTCGCGCCGCGGATACCATGGCGCCTGCCCCTTCACGCGCAAGGCTGCGTTCACACCGGCCACCAGTCCCTGCGCCGCGGCTTCCTCGTAACCGGTCGTGCCATTGATCTGACCTGCGAAGAAGAGTCCCTGAATCGATCGCGTCTCGAGCCACGGCATGATTTCCCTGGGGTCGAAGTAGTCATACTCGATCGCATACCCGGGACGGGTGATGTGCGCGGATTCAAAGCCCCGGATCGACCGCACCAGTGCCCACTGGATATCAAAGGGCAGACTGGTGGAGATGCCGTTGGGGTAGACCTCCCGGGTCTGCAGGCCTTCCGGCTCCACGAAGATCTGGTGGGCTTCCCGACCCGCAAAACGCATCACCTTGTCTTCCACCGAGGGGCAGTACCGCGGGCCAGTGCTCTCGATCTGGCCGTTGTACATGGGCGATCGGTCGATGCCCTGGCGGATGATCTCGTGGGTGCGCTCGTTGGTCTGGGTGATGTGGCAGACAGTCTGGCGGGGATGTTGCGCAGGGTCACCGAGATGGGAGAAAACCGGCACGGGGGTATCACCGGCCTGGGCTTCAAGCACCGGGTAGTTGATGGTGTTGCCGTCGATACGAGGTGGAGTACCGGTCTTCAGACGACCGACCGGCAGCTGCCGCTCACGCAGGCGCACGGACAGGCGATTGGCGGGCGGCTCCCCAGCCCGGCCGGCGGCATAGGTGGCTTCACCCACGTGTACCAGTCCGCCGAGGAATGTGCCCACGGTCAGAACCACGGTGGGGGCCGAGAAGACCAACCCCGACTGGGTGACCACTCCGCAGACCCGGTCGCCGTCCACCACCAGATCGTCGCAAGCCTGCTGGAAAAGCCTCAGATTGGGCTGACGCTCAAGCGCATCACGGATGAAGGATCGGTAAAGGGCGCGGTCAATCTGCGCGCGCGTGGCCCGCACCGCCGGCCCTTTGCTGGCATTCAGCCGTTTGAAGTGTATGCCGCAGTGATCTGCCGCCACCGCCATGATGCCTCCCAGTGCATCGATCTCGCGCACCAGGTGGCCCTTGCCGATTCCGCCGATGGCGGGATTGCAGGACATGGCGCCCAGGGTCTCGATGCTGTGGGTGAGGAGCAGGGTGCGAGCGCCCATGCGCGCACTCGCCAGTGCTGCCTCGGTGCCGGCGTGCCCGCCACCCACCACGATGACATCGAAAATCTCGGGATATCGCATCGCCTGTAGTCCAGTTGCGTGACGTTCGGGGGCTGCAAGGATAACTGCCACCTCGTCCCCCTCCAACAGCGTCCGCAGGCAGCAGCCTTTGGCTGCCGGCGATGTGCGCATACCGGGCCCTTGAAAGCGGAAACTTTCGACCACACCTGCGATCTCTGCGCGTGGTTGACGGGTATGGGTCGCTGTGAAAGATTGCCGGCGGCCTCGGGATCCCGGGTGAAACGACAGGGGGAAAGAACATGGATAACCTGATCGAGGCTTCCGACCTGCACAAGCGGTTCGGCAGCCTGGTCGCGGTGGATGGCGTATCGATGAAGGTCGCTCGCGGGGAGGTTCTGGGCTTCCTCGGGCCCAACGGGGCGGGCAAATCCACCACCATGAAGATGATCACCGGATTCCTCGCCCCGGATGCGGGCAGTGTGCGGATCTGCGGGCAGGAGTTCAGCGATGCGCCCATTGCGGCAAAGTCCCGCATCGGTTACCTGCCTGAGGGCGCCCCCGCTTACGGCGAAATGACCCCGGCAACGTTCCTGGACTTCATTGGCGACATAAGGGGCCTGGCGCCGGCGCTCAAACAGGCACGCATCCGCGAGGTTGTCGCCAAGATTCATCTCGAAGGCGTTCTGCACCAGACCATCGAAACCCTTTCCAAGGGGTTCAAGCGCAGGGTCGGGCTTGCCCAGGCGATACTCCACGATCCCGAGATTCTCATCATGGACGAGCCGACTGACGGCCTCGATCCCAACCAGAAACACGAAGTCCGGCAACTGATCCGGGAGATGTCGCCACACAAGGCCATCATCATCTCCACCCACATCCTGGAAGAAGTCGATGCGGTGTGCACACGTGCCGTGATCATCGCCAAAGGCAAACTGCTGTTCAGTGGCACGCCGACGGAACTCGCTGCGCGCTCGGCCTTCCACAATGCGGTCACGCTGTCGGTCCCGAGCGCCATGGCCGGTGCAGTCGAAGCCACTTTGGGTGCATTGCCCGGCGTGGCCAGCCTTCAGCAGGGGCTCGGCGGCGGAGATTATCTGCGCCTGACAGTCCTGCCAAAACCCGGCGAGATCCTGTTTCCGCGCATTCGCCAGGCTGCTGATGACGCCGCGTGGCCAGTCCGGGAAATGTTTGTCGAAGGGGGCCGGCTCGATGAAGTCTTCCGCTCCATCACCACCAGCGCTGCCCCAAGCGCAGGAGGACATCGCTCATGAACCGCATCGGGACCCTCATGCGCCGTGAATTCCGCGGCTACTTCGCCACTCCGGTGGCGTATGTGTTCATTGTCATCTTCCTTTTCCTCGCCGGCATCTTCACGTTCTACGTCGGCAATTTCTATGAGCGCAACCAGGCAGATCTGGAACCGTTCTTCCGCTATCTGCCCTGGCTGTACATGCTGCTCATTCCGGCCATCTCCATGCGACTGTGGTCAGAGGAACGCAAGACGGGGACGATTGAACTGCTGATGACACTGCCGGTGTCACTCGCCGACGCGGTGCTCGGCAAGTTTCTGGCTGCCTGGCTCTTCACAGCGCTCGCCCTGGCGCTGACTTTTCCCTTGTGGCTGACGGTGAATTATCTTGGTGACCCCGACAACACCGTCATTGCGGCGGGCTATCTCGGAAGCCTGCTCATGGCGGGCGGTTTCCTCGCGATTGGCTCCTGTGTCTCGGCACTGACGCACAACCAGGTCATCGCGTTTGTCATCAGTTTCGTGATCTGCTTTGCGTTCAATCTGAGTGGGTTTCCCATCGTGCTGGATTTCTTCCGATCCTGGGCACCGGCAGTGATCGTCGACACGATCAGTTCCTTCAGTTTCCTCACTCATGCCACATCCATCCAGAAAGGCGTGATTGATCTGCGGGACATCGTCTTCTTCACATCTCTGATTGGCTTCTTCCTGTACGCCAACATGCTGGCCATCGACGCCAGAAAGAGCAGCTGACCATGAACCGCACCCAGATCCTGTACAGCTT
>JBDLQR010000426.1:0-6354 GCA_039800485.1 Pseudomonadota bacterium | reverse complement strand
ACGCCGCTAACCCTGTTGGCCGCCTTCGTGCTGTTCCGTATTCTCGACATCACGAAGCCTTGGCCCATAGGCCTGCTCGAACGCCGTCTCGGCGGAGGGTGGGGTGTGATGGCCGATGATCTGGCTGCCGGCGCGGTGGCCGGACTGGTGCTGATGCAGCTGAATCCAGGAAGATTTCTCGGCAGCCCATGACCTTCAAGCCGCAGCAGATTCTCGTCGCCTGCGTTCTGCTCCCCTTGCTGTGGTGCTGGGAGCTGCCGTCAGCGCAGGCCGATATCTACAAATACGTGGATAAGTACGGGCGGGTCTACCTCACCGATCGCCCGGAGCACGCGGGCTACAAGCGCCTGGTGCGCACCTGGAAAGGGTGGTCGCAATCCCGGGGCGCCGCATCCGTGAATTACCGGCTGCTCGCCGCCAACCGTAAACGCTTCAGCCGCACCATTGCCGAGGCAGCGCTGGAGCGCGCCCTGCCGACTGCGCTGGTGCATGCGGTGATCACAGCCGAATCGGCCTACGACCCGAACGCCGTCTCGACTGCCGGTGCGGTTGGCCTGATGCAATTGATGCCGGCGACCGCCGAGCGTTATGGCGTGCGCAATCGGCGTGATCCGGTCGCGAATATTGCCGGGGGGACCGAGTACCTCAAGGACTTGCTCGGCATGTTCAACAACGACCTCGTGCTGGCCATTGCAGCCTACAACGCAGGCGAGGGCGCGGTGCTGAAGCACGGGCGCAGAATTCCGCCCTATGAAGAGACACAGACTTACGTCAAACGTGTGCTGAAGTTCTACGACGATTACAGGAAAATGTCGCTCTGAGCGGGCAGCGACCCCGGTTCTGCTGCAGAGCCGGGGCCGCGTCGAATCACCGGTCCTACTCGTCGGTGACGCAGCCCTCGGACGCCGACTTCACCGTCTTGATGAACTTGTAGAGTGTGCCGCGCGTCACCTTGTAGGGCGGCATGGTCCATGCTGCGTGGCGAGCAGCCATTTCGGCATCAGGGACTGCGACATCGAGGCGGCCTTGTGCCGCATCGATGGTGACGACATCTCCGCTGCGGATGAGCGCAAGAGGCCCGCCCAGCTGCGCCTCGGGCACCACATGGCCCACGATGAAGCCATGCGAGCCACCCGAGAAGCGTCCGTCGGTGATGAGCGCGACGGAGTCGCCCAGGCCTGCGCCCATCAAGGCCGAAGTGGGCGTGAGCATCTCCGGCATGCCCGGCCCGCCCTGCGGACCCTCATAACGAATGACCACCACGTCGCCTTTGGCAATCTCCTTCTGCTCCAAGGCCCTCAGCATGTCCTCTTCCGAGTCATAGACCTTGGCCGGCCCGGTGAAGGTGAGGCCCTCCTTGCCGGTGATCTTGGCCACCGAGCCACCCGGGGCAAGATTGCCACGGAGGATCTGGATATGCCCCGTGGCCTTGATGGGATTGGACAGCGGACGGATCACCTGCTGGCCTTCGGCGAGGCCGGGCAGCTCGGCAAGGTTCTCGGCCAGGGTCCGGCCGGTACAGGTGAGACAGCTGCCATCGATGAGGCCCTGCTCCAGCAGATACTTCATGACGGCGGGAATGCCACCGATGCGCTGAACGTCCTCCATCACGTACTTTCCGCTCGGCTTGAGATCGGCCAGCAGTGGCACGCGGTTCGAGACTTTCTGGAAATCATCGAGCGAAAGTTCCACCCCGGCCGCGCGGGCCATGGCAAGCAGATGGAGTACGGCGTTGGTGGAGCCACCCAGGGCAGACACCACCACCATTGCGTTCTCAAAGGCAGCGCGGGTCATGATGTCGCGTGGCTTGATATCCCGTTCGAGCAGGTGCCGGACGGCGTCGCCGGAGCGCCGGCACTCCTCCTGTTTCAGCGGATCGACCGCCGGCGTGGAGGAACTGTAGGGCAGGCTCATGCCCATGGCTTCGATCGCCGAGGCCATGGTGTTGGCGGTGTACATGCCACCGCAGGCCCCCGCGCCGGGACAGGCGTTGCGCACGATTTCCTCACGCCGGGCGTCGTCGATGGTGCCGGCAATGTAAGCGCCGTAGCACTGGAAGGCAGACACGATATCCAGGGTCTCACCCCGGGAGTGGCCTGGCTTGATGGTGCCGCCGTAGACCATCAGCGCCGGGCGATTGAGCCGCGCCATCGCGATGATGCAGCCCGGCATGTTCTTGTCGCACCCGGGAATGGCCACCAGTGCGTCATACCACTGACCGCCCATGGTGGTTTCGATCGAGTCGGCAATGATTTCCCGGGATTGCAGGGAGTAGCTCATGCCGTCGGTACCCATCGAGATGCCATCACTGACACCGATGGTATTGAAGCGCATGCCGACCATGCCGGCCGCTTCCACGCCCTGTTTGACCTGGGCGCCCAGGTCGAGCAGGTGCATGTTGCAGGGGTTGCCCTCGAACCAGACGCTCGCGATGCCGATCTGAGGCTTGTCCAGATCTTCGCGCTTGAGTCCCGTGGCGTAGAGCATGGCCTGGGAGGCGCCCTGTGAACGGGGTTGGGTGATGCGGGCGCTGTAACGGTTCAGTTTGTCTGTCATGGCCGACTCCGGAAATGCACTGCTCGATGAGGCCGGGATCATACCGGCAAAGGCTGCGCCCGTCGCCGCGCCGTCGAGCTTGCCGCGGGCCCTGTGTAGAATGCCGCCGCATGGACCATCAGCTTCAGCCGGACGCCGCCGTGTTCGTGCGCTTCATGCGCGAGGCCTCGCCCTATATGCGCGCGCATCGCGGGCATACCTTTGTCGTCTACGTCGCGGGCGAACTGGTCGCCGAGGGGGCGTTCCCGCAGCTCATCCAGGATCTGACGCTGCTGGCGGGGGTCGGAGTGCGTCTGGTGGTCGTGCATGGCACGCGCCCACAGCTCGTGCAGCGGCTTGCCGAGGCCGGTCTGGAGACTGCGCTCAAGGGCCATCTGCGCGTGACCGACGCCGCCACGCTGGCGCACGCCAAGGATGCGGCGGCCGCCGTGCGCTACAGCATGGAAGCCCAGTTCGCGCATGCCACGCGCGTCAGACCTCTGGGGGCCAGCCCTTTGCGGATCGTCAGTGGCAATCATGTCACCGCGCGTCCGGCCGGCATCATCGATGGGGTGGATCTGCAGTTCACCGGGGAGATTCGACGGGTGGACACGGCCGCCCTGCAGGCCCAGTTGCAAGTGGTCGATGTGGTGCTGATATCGCCGCTCGGCTACTCGCCCACGGGCGAGACTTTCAGCCTCAACGCGATGGATCTGGCGACCGAGGTGGCCATCGCACTGAAGGCGGCAAAACTCATCCTGCTTTCACCGGGTGGCGCCTTGCTGGATGAGCGCGGCACGCTTATGCGTCAACTGACGCTGCGCGAGGCAAGGGAACGTCTGAGGGAGTCGGTCAGTCCCAACCAGGGACTGGCCAGCGCGGCGAGAGCCTGCCAGTTCGGCGTGGGCCGGGTGCATCTGCTCGCGGCAACGGATGGAGCGTTGCTGCTGGAACTCTTTTCCCGCGATGGGGTGGGTACACTCGTCAGCGACACACCTTTTGACCAGATACGCCAGGCCACCATCGAGGACGTCGGCGGCATTCTCGACTTGATCGAACCGCTCGAGGCGAGCGGTGTCCTGGTGAAGCGTTCGCGCGAAAAGCTGGAAACCGAAATCGACCACTTCATGGTCGTCGTGCGTGACGGTGCAACAGTGGCCTGCGCCGGGCTCTATCCCTATGCCGAGGCAGGCATGGCCGAAATCGCGGGGGTCGCGGTTGATCCGGCATATCGCCGGCACGGCTTCGGCAAATGGTTGATGAGCGCATTGGAGAGCCGGGCCCGGGCGGCAGGCTTCGGCAAGGTGTTCGTCCTGACCACCCAGGCGCACCACTGGTTCATGGAGCTCGGTTACCTGCCGCACGCCCTCGATGAGCTGCCCGGGGAACGCCGCGCCCTGTACAACTTCCAGCGCAACTCCCAGGTGCTGCTCAAGTCTTTGGTCTGACCACCCGACCGCCGCAGGCGGTCAGTAGTCGATGCGATCCTCCACCGCATGTCCGCGCAGCGGAATGAGCATCACCCGATCGAATTCGCAGACCACTGTTCCATCGCGCTTCTTGCCCAGGGTCCGCACTGTCACGAGGCCTGCAGTGGGGCGCGACTTTGATTCCCGCTTTTCCAGCACCACCGATTCCGCATAGAGCGTATCGCCCACGAACACCGGATTCGGCAGCTTGATTTCCTTCCAGCCCAGATTGGCAATGGCCTTCTGGCTGACATCACTCACGCTCATGCCGACCACCACGGACACCGTGAAGGCGCTGTTCACCAGAGGCTGGCCGAACTCCGAACCGGCAGCATATTCCCGGTCGAAATGCAGCGGGTGCGTGTTCATGGTCAGCAGCGTGAACCAGGTGTTGTCGGTCTCCGTGATCGTGCGCCCCGGACGATGCTGGTAGGTGTCACCCACCTCGAAGTCCTCGTAATAGCGGCCGAAGGTTTCGCGATAGGTGTGGGGTGCGACTTCCAGTGCGTTCTTGACCATGTGATCGGGCTCAGGCCTCTCCGGTGACTTTTTCTTCGACTTCTATTTCGACCGCGATGTCGTCGTCGCGCACGGTCACCAGGACATGGCCGCCATTGACCAGTCGCCCGAACAGGAGCTCCTCTGCCAGCGCGCGCTTGAGTTTCTCCTGGATGAGGCGATTCATCGGGCGTGCGCCCATCAGCGGATCGTAGCCATGCTCGGCCAGCCACTGGCGCGCAATCTGATCCACTTCCAGGGTCACCTTCTTGCTGTCCAGCTGGCTCTCCAGTTCCACCAGGAACTTGTCGACCACATGACCGATGGTTGCCGGGTCGAGCGCCCGGAACTGGATCACCGCATCCAGACGGTTGCGGAACTCGGGGCTGAAGGTGCGCTTGATGGCTTCGCCCGCGTCGGTTGCATGGTCCTGCAGCGTGAAGCCGATCGAAGCGCGGCTGAGACGCTCCGCCCCCGCATTGGTGGTCATCACGATGATCACGTTGCGGAAATCCGTCTTGCGTCCGTTCGCATCCGTCAGCGTGCCGTGGTCCATCACCTGCAGCAGTACGTTGAAGACATCCGGATGCGCCTTCTCCATTTCATCCAGCAACAGCACGGCATGCGGCTGCTTGTGCACGGCCTCCGTCAGCAGGCCTCCGTTGTCGAACCCGACATAACCCGGAGGCGCGCCGATGAGGCGCGAGACAGTGTGCCGTTCCATGTATTCGGACATGTCGAAGCGGATCAGCTCGATGCCCATGATGCGGGCGAGCTGACGGGTGACCTCGGTCTTGCCGACGCCCGTAGGTCCGGCGAAGAGGAAGGACCCGATCGGCTTCTCCGGATTGCCGAGCCCCGAGCGGGACAGCTTGATGGCCGTCGCCAGCGTGCCGATGGCTTCATCCTGGCCAAAGACCACCATCTTCAGATCCCGCTCCAGGTTCTGCAGGACCTCCTTGTCGGAGGTGGACACGGTCTTGGGCGGAATTCGCGCGACCTTGGCCACGATCTCCTCAATCTCGAAGGTGCCTATGGTCTTCTTGCGACGGGAGGGCGGTGCAAGGCGCTGACGCGCGCCGGCCTCGTCGATGATGTCGATGGCCTTGTCCGGAAGGTGTCTGTCGTTCATGTACCGGCTGGTGAGTTCCACCGCCGAGCGCAGCGCCTGGTTGGTGTACTTGACGTCGTGGTGCTCTTCAAACCGGGACTTGAGCCCCTGCAGAATCTTGACTGCCTCCTCCACCGAGGGCTCGTTCACATCAATTTTCTGGAAGCGGCGTGACAGCGCCCGGTCTTTCTCGAAGATGCCGCGATATTCCTGGTAGGTCGTGGACCCTATGCACTTCATCTCACCTGACGCGAGCATGGGCTTGATCAGGTTGGAGGCATCCATGACGCCCCCGGAGGCGGCGCCAGCCCCGATGATGGTGTGAATCTCGTCGATGAACAGCACCGCGCCGGGCTCACGCTTCAGCTGGGCGATCACGGCCTTGAGCCGCTTCTCGAAATCGCCGCGGTATTTGGTGCCGGCGAGCAGGGCGCCGAGGTCCAGCGAGTAGATGACTGCGTTGTGGAGGATTTCGGGGACATCCTTCTCGATGATCTTCTTGGCCAGCCCCTCCGCGATGGCAGTCTTGCCGACTCCGGCTTCGCCCACATAGAGCGGGTTGTTCTTGCGCCGGCGGCAGAGGATCTGGACCGTGCGCTCGATTTCATCCTGACGCCCGATCAGGGGATCGATCTTCCCGCGCCGCGCCTGCTCATTGAGATTGGTGCAGAACTGGTCGAGGGCGGTCTTGCTGGCCTCCCCGGCTTCCCCTTCCTCCTCGGCATTGGCGGTGTTCTCGCC
>JBDLQR010000425.1:0-2513 GCA_039800485.1 Pseudomonadota bacterium | reverse complement strand
ATCGAGCGCTGCGCGAAAGTGAACAGCGCTATGCGCTCGCCGTTGCCGGAGCGAACGACGGCATCTGGGACTGGAACATCCGCGATCGCGAGATCTACTTCTCACCGCGCTGGAAAGCCATTCTGGGTTACAGCGATGGTGAAATCGCGGATCAGCTCCGCGAGTGGTTCGAGCGCATTGATCACCACGACCGCGAGCAGTTCAACGAGGCGCTCAACGCCCATCTGGAGGGGCGCAGCAACTCCTTCGAATGCGAATACCGCATGGCCACCAAGGGTGGTGAAGTCCGCTGGGTTTCCACCCGCGGCGTCGCCGTGCGTGATGAGGCGGGTACGGCACTGCGCATGGCGGGGTCGATGACCGACATCACGCGGCGCAAGCAGACCGAGGCACGGCTGCTGCACGAGGCCATGCATGACGCACTGACGGGCCTGCCCAACCGGATCCTGTTCATGGACAGGCTCGATCTCGCCCTGCGCAGGTTCCGTCGCGACCCGAGCAAGTTGTTCGCGGTTCTGTTCTTCGACCTCGACCGCTTCAAGCACGTGAACGACAGTCTGGGTCACGGGGTCGGTGATGAACTCCTGGGGCTGGTCGCGGCAAGGATCCTCTCCTGCCTGCGCCCCGGTGACACGCTGGCACGCCTCGGCGGCGATGAGTTCGCCATCGTGCTGAATGACATCACCGGCGCCACCGACGCGATCTACGTGGTGGATCGTGTGCAGAAGGCACTCTCCCGCGAATTCGAAATCGCCGCCCACACGCTCTACACCTCGGCAAGTATCGGCATTGCCGTCAGCTCTGAAATCTACCGCTCGCCCGAGGAAGTAGTCCGGGACGCGGACATCGCGATGTACCGCGCCAAGAATTCCGGGCAATCCACCTATGCGGTATTCGATACCTACATGCACGACCAGGCCATCTTCCAGCACCGCATGGAGACCGACCTCCGCCGTGCGCTCGAAAAGGGTGAATTCGAGATTCACTACCAGCCAATCATCTCGCTGGAGAGTGAGCGGGTCCTCGGTTTTGAAGCGTTGCTGCGCTGGCAACATCCCACGCGCGGCCTGGTCATGCCGCAGGAGTTCATCGGCATCGTCGAGGACACCAGCCTGGTCACCCCCATCGGCTGGTGGGTGATTGAGCGCGCCTGCCAGCAACTCGCGGTCTGGCAGCGGCTGTTCCCGGTAGATCCGCCGCTTGCCATGAGCGTGAATGTCTCGGGCAAACTGTTTCTGACCGACGACATGGCCAAGCGCCTGGCAGCCCTTCTGGAAGATTGCGAGATCGATCCGCGCACGCTCCACCTGGAGATCACCGAGCGAGTGGTCATGGACCACGGTGATCTCGTGATGAGCACGCTCTCCGATCTGCGGGATCTGGGCGTGGAACTGCATGTCGATGACTTCGGCACGGGTTACTCCTCGCTGACGTATCTGCAGCGCTTCCGCTACGACTCGCTCAAGATTGATCGCAGCTTCGTGCAGACCATGACGGAGAAAGTGGACAGCAGCGCCATCGTCGAGGCGCTCATCACGCTTGGCGGCACCCTGGGCATGAAAGTCGTGGCGGAGGGTGTGGAAACTGCCGATCAGGTGCGCAGGCTCCAGGCCATGCATTGTCCGGCTGCGCAGGGTTACTGGTATGCACGGCCTATGCATCAGGATGCAGTCAACGACTTCCTGAGAATTGGTGGCAGTAGTGAATCTGGCGGCGGGAGCCCCGGCAAATTCCTTCACCACTGAACGACTGAGGCCTTGCCCTCCATGAAGGCCACATCGGCGCGGCTTCCACGTCTGACGCGTCACGCGCTGAGGGATGTCGAGCTTGCCGTGTGGTCGCTTGGCGACCCTGCGAAGCCTCCCTTGGTGCTGCTGCACGGATGGGGTGACACGGGCGCAAGCTTCCAGTTCATCGCACCCTTTCTCAGCGACCACTTTCACCTCATCGCCCCGGATCTGCGCGGCTTCGGTCATTCCAGTGCGCCGCTGGGTGACTACTGGTTTCCCGATTACCTCGCCGATCTGGATGTCCTGCTGCAGCAACTCTGTGGTGACCGCCAGTGCGACTTGGTCGGGCACAGCATGGGCGGGAACATCGCCGGCCTCTATGCCGGGATCCGGCCCGCGCGGATCCGCAGGCTGGCACTGCTGGAGGGCTTCGGGCTGGATGCCAACCCACCCGCGACTGCGCCAGGGCGTTACCGCGCCTGGCTGGATGCGCAGCCCGGCATGCCGCGGTTGCGCGAATTTCCCTCCCGGTCCGCGCTACGGGAACATCTGCGGCGGCTGGCGCCGTTCGCCGCGGAAGAGACACTCGAAGCCCTGTGCCCTTTGTGGGCGGAGCCCGGCGAGGAGGGGCGTTGGAGACTGCGCATGGATCCGCGTCATCGCAGACCGAATCCGGTGCTCTACCGTCGCGCTGAAGCCATTGCCTGCTGGCAGGAAATCAGGGCGCAGGTGTTGCTGGTGGTTGGCGACCGGTCGGACTGGCCGCGGCATTTCGTGAATCTG
>JBDLQR010000424.1:0-3170 GCA_039800485.1 Pseudomonadota bacterium | reverse complement strand
CTGGATGTCGGCGGCAGCGTCGGGACCATCTTCTCCATTTATGAGGTTCCTCCGGGGACGGAACTCGAGCTGCAGGCCGGGCGCCGTCAGGTGGCCGCGGGTTACGTCCTCTATGGGCCTTCCACCGTATTCGTGATGACCTTGGGCCGTGGCGTCGACATGTTCGTGCTGGACCCTTCAGTCGGGACCTTCGTGCGTACCGCAAGCGACCTCAAAATCCCCGCCAGGGGCAAGAGCTATTCGGTCAACGAAGCCAATTTCGACAGTTTCCCGGCCGGCTATCAGCAATTCATCGCCAACTGTCGCAAGGCGGGTTTCGCCAGCCGCTATGCGGGGGCGATGGTGGCCGATGTGCACCGTGTGCTGTTGCAGGGTGGGGTGTTCATGTATCCGCCCACTGCCAAGGCTCCAAAGGGCAAGCTGCGACTCATGTACGAGGCCAACCCCATGGCTTGGTTACTGGAACAGGCGGGTGGTCTCGGCAGCACGGGCGATATCGACATTCTGGATGTCGTGCCAGACTCGCTGCACCAGCGCGTGCCGGTGATTCTGGGCAGCCCCGAAGACGTGCAGGCGCTACGCGCTCTGCTTTGAGCGTCTTCTTCGCGACGTGAAGATGCCGCGGCTGCACAGCGTGTGCCCTTCCGCGGACGAAGTCAGATGTCCGCTACAGGGCATCCCGCTGCACGTCCGCGAAGCATGACCTTGGCAAAAGCTGTCGAGTGAAGGTGCCAGTAGCCGACAGGCGAGTAGGCCCGAAGCGCGCCTCGCGTAGCGCGAAGCGCGGAGGGTCAATCGCCAGTCAGCTGCGTACGAACCGACCGTCCCTCAAGGCTGCACAGCGTGTGCCCTTCCGCGGACGAAGTCAGATGTCCGCTACAGGGCATCCCGCTGCACATCCGCGAAGCATGACCCTGGCAAAAGCTGTCGAGTGAAGGTGCCAATAGCGGACCGGCGAGCAGACCCGTAGCGCGCCTCACGCAGTGTGAAGCGCGGAGGGTCTGGCGACGGGCGGGCCAAGCCTCACTACTTAGCCCCTTGCCGCCAGCCAAGCCGCAAGATTCTCGCGAATCCGGGCAAAAACTCCCTGCCAATCGCCACCAGCCTGTTGCCGATAGAGTGTCATCGAGGGATACCAAGGCGTGGTCGTCCCATGCCACATCCAGCGCCAGTCAGGTGAGAAGGGGAGCATCACCCACACCGGTTTGCCGAGGGCACCGGCGAGATGCGCCACGCTGGTGTCCACGGTGATGATGAGATCCATCGCCTCCACCAGGGCGGCAGTGTCCGAAAAATCCCGCAGCTCATCCCCGAACCACGCCACATCGCGGCGGGACCGGATAGCCGCCATGTCACCTTTGCGGCACTCCTTCTGCAGGCTTACCCAGTTCACGGAGAGGTCGAGCTCTGTCAGCAGGTCGTGTAGCGCGATGCTGCGTTCCCTGTCGCGGCCATGCGTGGGGCTGCCGCTAACTACCACGCCAACACGGGGTGCAGGCACACCCGAAAGGCGCTCTAGCCAGGCGCGTGTCTTGTCCTCGGCTGCTGCGAGGTAGCGGCCCGGTGCTGGCAGGTTGTCGAGGCCTGTCCGGAAGGCGAAGGGCAGGCTCAGGAGCGGGCATTGCAAATCATGCGGCGGTAGCGGATCTCCACGCCCGATGACGAGCTCAGGGCCGGCCAGGCCGCGCATCAAGGGCACGAGATCGCGTTGTACCTCCAGGATCACCCGCGCGCCCTGTGCCTGACAGAGGCTGGCATAGCGGCAGAACTGCAGCGTATCGCCAAAGCCCTGCTCGTTCCGCAGCAGCAGTGTCTTGCCGGCCAGAGACTCGGTGCCGGTCCAGCGCGGTCGCAGATGAGAGTCCGGTGGCAGGTTCACACTGGGACGCTGCCAGCGCCATTCGTATTTGTCCCAGCCCCGCGGGAGTTCGCCGGCAACGAGCAATGCGAGGCTCAGGTTCCAATGGGCTTCCACATGGGAGGGCTTCAGAGCGATCGCGCGTTCGTAGCTCTGGATGGCTCCTTCGACCTGCCCGAGATCCTGCTCCACGAGACCCCGGTTCACATAGGCCTCCGGATACTCAGGACGCAGGGTGATGGCACGCGTGTAGCTGGTGACTGCGGAATTCAGCAGCCCCATCGAACGCAGCGTATTGCCGCGGTTGTACCAAGCCTCGGCATGGTCGGGGCGCACGGTCACGGCGCGGTCATAGCTCGCGAGCGATTCATCGTAGCGTTCCAATGCGTGCAGGGCTGCGCCGCGATTGCTGAGCGCATCGGGATACTCGGGACGCACGGCCAGGGCTGCCTCAAAGCTCGCCAAGGCTTCGGTGATCCGCTTCTGGTTCTGGAACACGATGCCGCGGGAGTTGAACGCCTCGGCATAGGTGGAACGCAGGGCAATCGCACGATCAAAGGCCGCCAGTGCCTCGTCCTGCCTGCCCATGGCTTCAAAGGCCAGACCACGGTTGAAGTGCGCTTCAGGAAAATCTCCCTGCAGGGCCAGTGCTTTTTCATAGCTCTGGAGGGCCTCGGCGTGGCGTCCGAGATCCTTCAGCACATTGCCTCGATTGTTGTGGACGTTGCTGTCGTTGGCATCGCAGGCCAGCGCGCGGTCATAGCTCGCGAGTGCTTCCTCGGGACGCTTGAGCGCACGCAGGGCGGAGCCACGGGCATTGAGCGCGGCTGCCGAGTCCGGCTTGACGGTCAGTGCGCGGTCCAGCCACTGCAGTGCTTCGGCCTGGCGTTGCGCACGGATGGCCGCCAGTGCCAGCCAGTACAGCGCATCGAAATTTTCCGGCTCGCGCTGCAGGATGGCCTTGAAGATCGTCTCTGATTCCTGCACCCGCCCCGCCCGGTGGAGCGCCAGGGCCTGCTGCAGCAGCGCAGGGGTCGTGTTTTCAAGGTCAGTCATGCAGGGGATGGTAAACCATCGAGACCGGCAGGTGCGCTGGCCTTCAGCGAGAAGAAAACCTCAGGTGCGCGGCGGCGTCCTGAAGAGATCCACCGCAAGTGCGCAACGCGCTTCTGCGGTTTCTGGCAGGGAATCCAGTGCATCGATCGCATCCAGGCGGAGCCTCAGTCCGCTGCGGTTCGCAATCTGGATGGCGAGGCCGGGACGCGCATTCAGCTCGAGCAGCAGCGGGCCATGCGTGCGATCGAGCACGATA
>JBDLQR010000423.1:0-24808 GCA_039800485.1 Pseudomonadota bacterium | reverse complement strand
AACAACTCTTCGATGCGCTGGTTCATCCCCTGCCAAGGCTTGCCAGAGCGGCTGTACCCGGCATGAAGGCCAGAGGCAAGGGCAGGATTCTGGTCATGGGCAGTGCGTCTGCGCTGCGCGGCATGAAACGCACCTCCAGCTACAGCGCCGCCCGCGGGGCGCAGCTTGCATGGACTCAGGCTGTCGGCGTAGAGCTTGCCCCCGCAGGTATCCAGGTCAATGCCATCGCCCAGAATTTCGTTGAGAACCCGACCTACTTCCCGCCCGAAGTACAGGCAGATCCCCGTTTCCAGGCACGTCTCGCCCGTGAAGTTCCTCTGGGCCGGCTGGTGCGGGCCGAGGAAGATGCCGAATTCGCCGCCTACCTGTGCAGCGATGCCGCCGCCTGTTTTGTGGGCCAGGTCTTTCCAGTCTGCGGTGGTTGGGTGGCCCGATGAGTCAGCGTGCACAGAACGGTTCCAGACTCGCAGGATGGATGGTGCTGTGCGCCCTCCTGCCGGCCGCACCAGCCTCGGAACTGGACGCCGCACTCCTGAGCGCCACCGACACGGTATCCGCGGAGGTGATTGCCTGGCGACGCGACTTCCACGCACATCCGGAGCTCTCAAACCGGGAGTTCAGGACCGCCGAAAAAGTTGCGGCTCACCTGGTGGCGCTCGGTCTGGATGAGGTCCATACGAAAGTTGCCCACACCGGAGTCGTGGGCATCCTCAAGGGCGGCAAGCCAGGCCCCGTCGTCGCCTTGCGGGCCGACATGGATGCCCTGCCCGTGCAGGAGCCGACAGGTCTGCCTTTCGCCTCCACCGTGACTGCCGACTACAACGGACAGCAAGTGCCCGTGATGCACGCCTGCGGGCACGATGCCCACACCGCGATACTCATGGGCGCGGCCGGCGTTTTGGCCGGTATCCGCGAGGAACTGCCCGGCACCGTGGTCTTCATCTTCCAGCCCGCCGAAGAAGGCGCCCCACCCGGTGAGGCGGGAGGCGCCCGCCTCATGCTCAAGGAAGGATTGCTGAAACGGGCACACCAACCGTCCGCGATTTTCGGATTGCACGTCTGGCCCGCGGAAACCGGCACCCTGGGCTACCGCATGCGCGGCACGATGGCGGCGTCCGATCGCTTGCAGATCAGGGTGCAGGGCCGGCAGACCCATGGTTCATCGCCATGGGCCGGAGTCGATCCGATCATCGTCTCTGCCCAGATCATGACGGCGCTGCAGCTCATTCCAAGCCGGCAACTGGATGTGACGAAGTCGCCCTCGGTCATCACCATTGGCAGTATCCATGGCGGTGTTCGCAACAACATCATCCCGGAAGAGGTGGAGATGCAGGGCACCTTGCGCAACTTTGACGAGAGCGTGCGCGCCGAGGCCCATCAACGCCTTGCCCGCACTGCGGAGGCGATTGCCGAGGCCGCAGGTGCACGTGCCGAAGTCCACATCCACGAGCAGACCGTTGTAACCTGGAACGACCCGGGACTCGTGCAAAAGATGTTGCCCTCGCTCGAAAAAGCGGCTCCCGGCAAGGTCAGGGAGATACCGCTCATCATGGCGGCCGAAGACTTCTCCTATTACCAGCGGGAGATCCCGGGCTTCTTCTTCTTCCTCGGCATCAACGAGGAAGGTGTCCCGGCCGGCAAGGCCGCAGCCAACCACTCACCGCTGTTCAAGGTGAATGAAGCAGCCCTCACCACGGGCGTGCGTGCCCTGGCACAGCTTGCGGTGGATTACCTGAGGGGCTCCTGAGCGCCCCTTTGCGGGGCAGGGGTGGGACCAGCATTAACTTTACTTAAGCGTCCGAGTCCACACGGCAAGGAGCCCTTATGCTCAGGTCCGTACTCCCTGTGAACAGAGCCCGGGCCATGAAATCACCTGCAAACCACGCGCTGACCCTGCTTGCACTGCTCTCCTGTGGCAGTGCCCAGGCGGAAACCCTGCAGATCGCAACGAGCCCTGCCGGCCAGACGCCCGAAGTTCTCGGCTACAACCTCGCGCACATGGTGCAAGGTTCCAATGCCGGGGATCTGTGGCGCTACACGGGCGCCAAGGGAGCGCGTGTATTCATCAGCGCCTCGCACATCGAGGCACAGGATGATCTCGCTCCGCTTGGCGATGGCGTGAACGATGCAACCAGCTTTGTCCAACGCAAGCAGGCTTTGCGAGCACATGTGAAGGCAGATGCCGGGTTCGAGGGCAACACCTACGTGGATTGGGCACGTTTCAAAGCGGCTTACTCACGCGCCGACACGAGCAGCAACAATACTTTCGCCATCGATCCGGCTTTCGGGCTTTTGCGAGCGCAAGCGGTTGCCATTCTTGCCAACATCACCTGTTCGCCCTCGAGATTCCCGCTCAACGGTGATCAGGACTGGGCAGGCAGGTGGGAGATCTGGCAGCACTACTATGCGCAGGCGTTCTATCTCGCCAGCACTCATGATGTTGCCCGGTATGGCCTGTTCAACGAGCCCAACAACTGGTCGCCGGCAATCTCTCCGGAAGACTGGTGGCTGCGGGTCAGAATTGGCAGTGACGCCATTCAGTCGGCCATAGCCGACGTGAATGAAAGCAGGAACAAACAACTGGTGGTGCAGATTTTTGCGCCCAACACCGCCAATGGCGCATCGAAGTACGATGACCCGCAGGGCACTGGTGATTACTGGGGGCAGCTCGCTGTTTCCCGAAGACATACGCGGCTGGACGGGAGTGCCTCTGCAGACTGGTTGAACTTTCATGTTTACAACTACCAGAAGTACAGCATGCTCCAGCGTGATTCGGGCACTTCGTCGGGTTTCATCGATGATTTCGACGAGCTCACCGGGGACATCACGCGCGACATGGCGGGGGAAACGCCCTACCACCTGGCATTGACCGAATTCAATGCGCGTACGGGCGCCAGTTATGACGGGCGAACCAACCACGCGGATACCCCGGAAGACTATGCGTCGCTGGGCGCGAGCCTGGTGGCGCTTGCGCGAGCCAGACAGCTTTACCTCTTCAAGTTCGGCATGACCCGCCATGAGGGCAATTATCCCGTCGCCAAGAACGGGACCCACTACGTGGACAACGCATTGGCGCTGCGTCCTTATGGTGGAGCGGCCTCCACTGCCGAAGTCTATCGTCTGTTCATGAAGGCGGCGCAGGGAGCACGGCCGGTCTATCCCACCACTGGATCACCGGCTGATTTGTGGGCATTGGCCACCCGCGATTCCGAGGGCGCTCTCCACCTGTTTGTGGCCAACAGATCGACCTCCACAAGGACGCTGGACTTCAACGTGGGACCCTCAGGATTTGCCAACGGCAGTCTGGTCACGGTGGAAGAGGTGAGCGCCCAGATGAAGGGCGGCGTAAAAACCGTGACCAAGGTTGCGAGCGGCAAAGTCCCCTCCGCTGTCATGCCTGCCCAGTCGGTCTGGCTTGTCACGGTAACACCCGCGACCGCATCTCCCGTGTTGGCGCTCGCCAGCGAAAACGCCGAGCTTGCGGATGGTGCCGGGCGCACGCTCACCGGCGCCGGCAAGAGCAGTCTCTCGGTGCGCGCGGACGGCACCCAGAACGGGCGTCGGGTGAGTTTGATCAAATTCCCGTTGGCCACTGCCCCGGCAACAGCCAAGCGGGTGTTGCTGCGGCTGCGGGCCTCCACCCTGAGCGCCAATGCGCCCGTACAGGCCCATGTGTACGGATTACTCGACAACAACTGGCGGGAAAGCTCGGCAACCTTCGCGTCGCAGTCGGTGCTGAAACAGAATGTGGCTGCCGGATCCGGGATTGGGCACAACGTGCTGGAAGACGCGCGCACCCAGACGCGTCTGCTGGGTCAGATCTGGGTCAATTCCACAACCGCCGCAGATCGTTTCCTCGATGTGACCGATTTCGTACGGGGGCAGGCCGGAAACGTTTCCTTCATGGTGATCCAGGACCATCGCTGGAGCAGCGCCAATCACCTCGGCTCCGGAACCGGAGACCTGCAGGCAGACGGTGTGCGCATTCTTTCCCGCCGCAACAAAGGCTCTGAACCGACATTGAGGATCTGGTATCGGTAGGACTCCCCTGGGTGGGTTACCGCCGCATGATTTTGCTGCGGCCGAGTAGCCGCAGGGTGAGCAATCGTCCGGTAACGAGCACGCGATAGAGACCGGCACCGATTGCGGGCAGCGAGAGCACCGCGGCTACCAGACGATTCCAGCGGCGATGCCGACGGGCACGTCGGGCGAGTTCAGCCATCGCCGCTTCACCGGCGAACCAGCGTTCCTCCAGCCGCAGGACCATGACGCGATCGAGATCAAAGCCGGCCGCCACTGCCGCCGCAACTTCAGCGCGTTGTGTACGCGCCGAGATGAGCACCAGACCTGGCACTGCAGAGAGCGTCTCCACATAGTCCACGTAACGACTGCAGAATGGACATTCGCCGTCGTAGACCAACCATGGGCCGGCAGGAATGCCAACAGTGCTCATCCCTTGCCTGCCCCGCATTCCCAGAGCAGGAACAGAGCCTCGCTGTCGGACAGCTCACAGCGCGAATAGGTCTGGAGGCCGGTGGCTTTCAATACCTCACGCACGTCGAGGTCAGGCTCACGCCAAGCCTGGAAGTCCTCCCAGGCCATGGGCATGCCCGGGTTTTCGCGCATCAGCCAGGAAGCGGCAAGAAAGCCGTCCTGCACATCCAGCAGGTTTCGCTGCGGATCAATCATGAAAGCGGAAGGACGGAAGTTCCACATCACACGGTTGTACAGGCGGACACTGTCCACTGCTTGCCCGAAATGGCGTTGGGCCTCGGCCGCAATCTGATGCGCCGCCTGGAGTGCCAGATCTGGCCGCGTGGCTACCGTATGCGCATCCTCGTCCAGCAAGGCAAACAGATCGCTGACGACAACCCTGTCACTCTCCTTGAGATGAATCACTGCCAGCAGATCAACCGCTTCGCGATCAACGAGTTTCATTCGCCACGCAAACCGGTGCCCTTCGTAGGTCCAGCCCACATCCCCGGGATACAGATAGTGACGCAGAGGCAGCAGCACCTGCATCGTCAACCAGATGAGGACAAAAACCGTGAAGGCCCTGGAACTGACAGCGGTGGCAACCGGGCCTGGCAGGTCAGTCTGCCCGGACCCCGTGATACTTGCCGCTATCCGACGCGGCCACTCCGGGGCAAAGAAAAGCGTGCTCGCGGCAATGGTCATCCACGGGAAGATGCCGATATCGAAGCTGTGGTGATTGAGCACATGGAAAGCGCAATAGAGCACGAACACGGGCAGGCGGGTGCGCTGGAAAAACAGCAACGGGGCCCCCAGCACATGCAGGGCAATCACGCCGTAGTTGGCTGCAGCCACCACACCCTCATGCTGCAGCAGTGAACCGTAGATGAGGGTATCGGCATCACTCAGCAGCCATGCACGCAGCGGCACCAGGTTGAGCCAATCCTCGTTCAGTTTCACCAGTCCGGCGTAGATGAGAACGATATCGGTCTGGACCCGGAGAAGCAGCATGTCGAGGGCCGTTGGTCCACGCCGCACGGACCAGCGTCGCAAGGGCTTCCAGTGTCCGGCGAGAGAAAACGCGGCATCTGACGGCACCAGTGCCACCAGCGTCAGATAGAGGATGAAAAGATAGATGTGGTTGAGATAGTTCTGAGGCACCAGCAGAAAGCCGTACGCCGTGATTGCCACCGCCAGAAGTGCCGCCACCCGGGTCGCCACGCCAAGCACCATCAAAGCCCCGCACACGCCGAGCAAGCCCCTGAAGACCAGCGCCTGATCATCCATCCGGGGCAGCCAGGAAAACCCGGGATAATGAAAATGGAAGCCATGGGTGGCAGGCTCCAGGGCGAAGATGTTGTCGCGGTTGAAGATCTCCCAGATCAGGAGCAACCCGAGCGTGATGCGCAGCACGGCGAGCGAAGCGCCATCGATTGGGCGGTTCTGCTGGGAGGTCAGTATTTCAAGAATTTTCATGGGGATTTTCAGGTGCGTGGTTCAAGGACGTTCCCGGGCTTCCGCCCGGTATTCCCCAGCGCTGCCTGCCAGCGTAAATTACGGATCCAGGGTTTCATAAGGTTTGCCCAAGCATCTTGAAATTGCCCTCAGGGGCCGGAGGTTCGCAGTGGAAATCGGATTGCAGTTCATCTTCCAGAATACCCATGACGACGGCATGTCTGATGCGGAAATGATGCGGCGTGAGACGGAAGTCGCACTTCTGGCTGAAGAAGTCGGGATGGATTTCTGTCTCCTGCCGGAACATCACTTCAACCCGGGCTATTCGATCATGCCCGACAACATGCAGTGGCTGGCCTATCTTGCGGGCAAGACCAGCCGCATCAAGCTGGGTACCGGTGCCATCATCCTGCCCTGGCATCTCAACCCCACCCGGGTGGCGGAAAAAATTTCGATGCTCCAGGCCATCCTGGGAGACCGCTTCATGCTCGGCTTCGGGCGCGGCCTCGCCCGCGAGGAGTACAAGGCCTTCGGCGTGGAGATGGGAACTTCGCGCGAACGTTTCGACCAGGCTGCTGAAATCGTCCTCGATATCCTGGAAACAGGCGTCGCCGAGTACGACACGCCCTACTTCAAGCAGACACGCACGCCCGTCACGCCCAAGCCGACCCACGGTTACCGGGACCGCGGGTTCCTGTCGGTGGCGATGACTCCGGATTCAGCCATGGCAGCAGCCACGCTGGGCGGCACCATGATGTCCTTCGTGCAGTTGCCCTGGGAGCAGCACCACGCGGCGGTAGAGGCCTGGCGGCAGCGCTTCCGCGAAGTGCATCCCGGCAAGCCACCCGGCGCACCGGTGTTCTCGGACTTCACTTTCTGTCACGAGGATGCAGCCACCGCAGAGCGGATCGCGCGTCAATACCTCACCAAGTACTACCGCAGCGTCATCAGTCACTATGACTTCGACAACTCCCACTGGAAGGACACCAAGGGCTATGGCGCCTACCAGGCTGGCGCTGAGGCGATTCAGCAGATGGGGCTGGACGCAGCCTGCGAAGGATTCGTGCAGAGCCAGTGCTGGGGAACCCCGGAACAGATCGTCGATCGCTGGATGAAGCGGGTCGAGATGACGGGTGACTTGCGCCCGGCCATGGCGGTGTCTTACGCCGGCATGCCGTATGACCTCGTCAAGAGCAGCCTGCGCCTCATCGGCGAGAAGGTCGCGCCCCGTCTGCGCGCGCTCACATCCACCCGCGCGGCGGCCTGAGCCTCGGGTGCCCGGGTCGCGCTCGGCGCGGCCCGGGGCTCTCATTCAAGAATGACTCGCGAACCTTACTGCTTGTCCATCGCCGCCTTGATCTGGGCGAGCGTCACATAGCCGGTCTTCCCGGCGTCCAGTTTGTCAAAGTTGGCCAGCACGCGCGGCATGGCTTCGGCCTCTGTGCGATCCAGACGCCCGTCACTGTTCTTGTCCGACTCTGCAAAGCGCTTGTCCACATTCACGCCAAAGGCGTGTGCCTGCATCGTGGTGACCAGCAGAAAAGTCGGGATGAGCAGGCGGACACAGGAAGTCTTCATGGCTTGTTCCTCGGATCAGATATTCAGAGTTTGGGGCCGGCCTGATCGGCCACGAAATCAGCTGCGTCCTTGAGCGCAGGCTCCAGCGCCTCGAAAGTCACTTCGAGATCATCGTCCTTGGAATGCCCGATGCCCTTGCCAGGAAAGTGGCGGAAGGACTCGCGAAGAATTTCACCGGTTTTCGCATCTGTCAGCTTGAGCTGCACGGTGACCGCCGCTACCAGTGACTCGCCCAGCAGCCGCTTCTTGATGCGGTTGGTGACAATTCTGGCCGGGACGAGATCCGTGGGCTTGAAGCCTTTTTCCCGGATTGCGATGCTGGTGATGACTACCGCGAGACTGGCATCAGCAGGCGCATCCCCGCTGACGATGGTGGTCTTTTTTCCGAATTGCGATCGTACCTGTCGGTCCAGGAAGGTCAGGGACTCTGCCACCACCACTTCGTCAATGTCTGGAAACGACGCCTGCGGGGGAAAACGCGTGATGGGCAGGAGGCGAAGCTGAGTGATCTTTCTGCCCTCGGCGCCGCTGGCCGTGAAGGTCAGATAGCGGTTGCGCGGCAGACCCTTGGGCTTGAGCCGACCATAGTCCTCCAGAAACTCGACCTTGCTCGTTGCACCCTCGGCAGGCTGGGGCACATGGTTGTCTGCGGATGCAGCGAGGGAGACGGCCAGCAGCACGCTGGAAAAGACGGTCTTGAACATCAATTTTGCAGCCTCGAGCGGGTGGGACTGAAGTCTAACAGGCGATGGCAGGGCCGCGGAACGACAGCGGCTGACTAGAACGCATCGTGAAAAATGATGCCCGCGGTCCAGCGCTCGCCGGTGCGCAGGCGGCTCACCCCATGCCGCATGATCACGCGACGGATGCCGCGATTGCCCTGAACGGGCCGGTGGTGCACCGGAAAAACCACGGCGTCCCCCTGCTTCAAGGGAACGACCTCGGCGCGTGACTGCCTCCGGGGCTGTTGCTCCACCAGCACGAACTCCCCCCCGGTGAAATCGGCCTCAGGCCGGGAAAGCAGGATGGCAACCTGCAACGGAAAGACCCTTTCGCCGTAGAGGTCCTGATGCAGACAGTTGTAGTCACCCTCGCCATAGCGCAGCAGCAAGGGCGTGGGCCGGATCTGCCCGGCGGCGTGACACTGAGCAAGATATTCGGCGTGGGTCTCCGGGAAACGCTCCGGCAGGCGCAAGGCACTCTGCCAGCGATTGGCGATTCGTGAGAGGGGTGGGTAGAGCGTCTCGCGCAGGCGGGCGATGAGTGGCGGCAAGGGATAGCTGAAATATTGATACTCCCCTGCGCCATAGCCTTTGTGTTGCATGACGATACGTTTGCGAAAGCGCGCGGCCACTGCATACAGTTCGCGCAGCCCGGCACAGTCCGAGGTGTTCAGCAGGCCTGGTAGCACAGCCGCGCCGTGGGCATCGAGTTCACGCTCCACACCCTGACAGGCCTGGGTTGCATCGAGCGCCAACCAGGTCATCAGGATTCGCTCTCCCGGGAAAGGAGCGCCTTCTTGCGCGCAAGCCCCCAGCGATAACCCGCCAATGCGCCGTCCCTGCGCACGACCCTGTGACAGGGCACCACCACGGCAACCGGATTTGCCGCACATGCACTGGCGACCGCGCGTACAGCTTTGGGCATACCCAGCAGGGTGGCCAGCTCGGAGTAGGTCGTGGTCGCCCCGCAGGGAATACGGCGCAGTGCATCCCAGACCCGCTGCTGGAAGGCAGTGCCACGGATGTCCAGGGGAAGGGCAAAGCCGCGCTCCGGTCGATCGATGACGGCAACCACCTGGGTCAAGGTCTCCGCGAATCCGGCATCGGCCCGCTCCAGTCGGGCAGTCGGGAAGCGCGCGCGCAATTCGTCCTCGAGGGGTGCCGGTGCGTCACCAAGCAAAATCGCACACACGCCGAGATCGCTTGCCGCGACGAGCGCCTGTCCCAGAGAGCAGGCTACAGTGGCATAACGCAATTTCATGTCTGTTCCTCCGGCACGGTACCTGCGCGGACTCATGCCCAGCAGCACCGGGCCTTGTTCATAGGCAGCCCGGGTGGAGCCGAAACCCGCCTCATACACGGCTTCAATGACTTTCCGCCCCTCCTGCAGACGCTCGCGGAACCTGCCGGCGCGCAGGGCCGCAGCGTAAGCATGCGGTGTGAGTCCGGTTTGCGCCTTGAACATGCGGTGAAAATGCCACGGGCTCAGATTGAGCAGGGCTGCGAGCGCCGCAAGGCTGGGCGCAGGTTCAAGCGTCTGCAACAAACGACACGCCCGTGCCACGGTACCGGACTGCCGGTCCGTGAGGGAAGCTTGTTCTGGGCGACAGCGTTTGCATGGACGAAAGCCTGCGTCTTCAGCGCTCTGCCGGCTCTCGTGAAAATCGACATTCTCGGGGCGAGGCGTACGCGCGCCGCAGGAGGGGCGGCAATACACGCCGGTGGTGCGCACCGAATACCAGAAGTGCCCGTCAGCGGTATGCTCCCTGGCCAGCAAGGCGGCCCAGCGTGGATCGGCAAGCGTCCTGGCGGCGCGGTGTCTGCCCGTTTCGGCTGTCGGGTTCATGGCTGGCCTCTTCTTGCGGGACGGCCTGCAGTGTGCCCACCCGCGAGCCATGATTCACTCCGGATCTTGCGCCCGAATTCAGCCGTTGCCCGCACTCACGGCTGCCAGCCGCCCCCGAGTGCGCGATACAGCTCCACGTATGCTTCCCGCTGATTGAGGCGAGCACGTGCCAGGTCGATTTCTGCCGCAAAAAGCTGGCGTTCGGCATCGAGGACTTCAAGGTAGTCGTTGACGCCGGCTTCGTATCGCTTGCGTTGCAGACTCAGCAGCCTGGCGGCGGCATCCACCCTGACTTCGTTCTCACGAATGAAATCACGGACCTTGTCGGTGAAGACCAAAGCGTCCGCGGTCTCGCGGTAGGCTTGCAGCACTCCCCTGCGATAGGCGATTTCCGCCTGGCGGAGCTGGGCTTCTGCCACTTCCACATTGCCGACACCGCGTCCGGATTGGAACAAGGGTGCGTCCACGAACGGCCCGATGGAGAGCACATCAGCCGCCGGCGAGCGGTTGTTGACCAGACGATCGAGCTCGGGACTGAGGATGCCCACGAAGGAGGTGAGCCCGATGCTGAGATAGGGGAAGCGGGTTGCCTCCGCCACACCGATATTGGCGGTGGCGGCATGGAGCTCGTGTTCGAGCTGGCGAAGATCGGGTCGACGTGCCAGCAGATCGGCCGGGACACCCGGCGGTATCTCGGCGGGTACCGCGAAACGCGCGACAGACACACTGCGCACCGCCGGCTGTGGCGCGTCACCCAGCAGAAACGCGAGCAGGTGCTGGGCCTGGGCCCGACGCACCTCGGTAATCGGCAGCTGCGTACGGGTGGCAGCGAGCTGTGCCCTCGCCTGCTGTTCCTCCGCGCCGGAGGCGATTCCGTTCTTCTTGCGCGTCAGCACCAGATCAAGTGAAGACTGCTGGCTGGCAATGGTGCGCTCTATGATCGCCACCTCCTCGTCCAGTTCCCGCAGGCGAAACCAGGTGGTCGCAACGTTGGCGACCAGTGAGGTCATCACCCCACGGGCAGCCTCCTCGGTCGCCAGCAGGCGTGCCCTCGCGGCTTCGCTGCCCCGACGCAACCGCCCGAAGAAATCGATTTCCCAGCGCATGTCGAGGCCCAGCGAGTAAGTGCTGTCCTCGCGACTGGCTGGATTGGGCTGGGTGCCCCCCGCAACCCTGAGCTCAGGACCCAGCGCGCTGCGGGTAACACGCAGCTGGCCGCGGACTTCTTCTACCTTGGCGCTCGCAAGCTTGAGATCCAGATTGCTCTCCACCGCCGTCGCCAGCACGGCAGAGAGTTCTGCGTCATGAAAAACTTCCGCCCAGCCCAGATCTGCAAACGACTCTGCCTTTGCCTGCTCCAGCACGTAGGGAAATCGGGCGGGCGCGTCAGGAGTCGGCTTGGTGAAATCAGGACCTATCGTGCATGCGTTCAGGACGCAGGGCAGCGCGACCACCCACCACCGCGATGACCGCCTCATGACGCATCTCCAGGCTTGGCAGCCAGCGCCGCGCGACCACGGCCGGAGAAGCGTTCAGACAGGCCCTGAATCAGTACATAGAAAGCCGGAACCGCGAGGGTCGTGAGTACGGTGGCGGCGAGCATGCCACCGAACACGGTCAAGCCGACCGAAAACTTCGAGGCCGCCCCGGGGCCCGTGGCGAGCACCAGTGGTACCACGCCGAGGATGAATGCCAGCGAGGTCATGAGCACGGGACGCAGGCGCAACCGTGCAGCTTCCAGCGCCGCCTCCATGATCGGCATGCCCTTCTCCCGGTTCAGCTTCGCGAACTCCACGATCAGGATCGCGTTCTTGGCTGACAGTCCCACCAGGGTCACCAGACCAATCTGGCCGTAAAGGTTGAACGGGATGCCCACCAGTTTGAGGGCGGTGAGCGCGCCGAGAAAACCGAACGGAGTTGCCAGCAGGACCGCAAAAGGCACCGCCCAGCTCTCGTAAAGTGCTGCCAGGAACAGGAACACCACGACTATCGAGAGGCCGAGCACCAGGGTTGAGGCGTTGCCGGCCTCTATCTCTTCCTTGCTCTGGCCTGACCACTCAAACCCGTACCCGGGCGGCAACACTTCGGCGGCGACTTCAGTGAGCGCCTGAATGGCCTCCCCTGAACTGGCACCCTGTGCGGGTTGGCCGCTGAAAGCCGCGGTGCGGTAGAGGTTATAGCGTTGCATGAAGCGCGCGCCATCACCTTCTTCCCACGTCGTGAGCGTATTCAGCGGAAGCATTTCACCGCTGCGGTTGCGCACGAACAGGCGGGAGATATCCGTCACTTCCTGACGGAACTCCGACTCGGCCTGCATGGATACCTTGTAGTTACGACCGAAACGCGTGAAATCATTCACCTGATAGCCACCCAGGAAAGTCTGCAGCGTGGTGAAGACATCGTTCACCGGCACACCCAGTTTCTTGGCTTTCTCGCGATCGATCCGCAATTTGTAATGGGGCGTGCTGGCGCTGAAGGTGGTATTGATGTTGCCAATCTCCGGACGTTTGCGCGCGGCCGCAATGAATGCCTGCGATGTCTCTGCCAATGCCTCGGGGGTCTGGTTGGCACGCGCCTGGAGCATGAACGAGAAACCTGAAACCTGGCCGAACCCCGGCAGCGCCGGTGGATTGAAGGGCAGGACGACCGCCTCCGGGAAGTTGAGCAGGGAGAAGTAGATTTTCCCGATGATGGCGCGCGCACTTTCCGCCATCGACGGGCGCTCATCCCAGGGCTTCAGCTTGACGATGATGAGCGCACCATTGCTCGCGCTGGTGTTGGAGATGAGGTCGAAACCGGCCACCGCCACGACGGAGTCCACACCGGGTATGGCCATGATCTTTTCCTCCACCTGTCCGAGCGCGCGACTCGTACGTTCGGTAGAGGCGCCCTCCGGGAGCATGATCTGGGCAAACACCGCGCCTTTGTCCTCGTTGGGCACGAAGCCCGTCGGTACCGAGGCGAACAGCGAGGCGGTGGCGAATATCACGCCGCCGAAGATGAACATCACCAGCAGCAGGCGTCGGGCCAGTGCACCGGCGAGGCGGCCGTAACGTTCATTGAGCCAATCGAAACCGCGATTGAACCCACGGAAAAACGCTGCCAGGGCGCCGTGCCCATGCTGATGGGGTTTCATCAGCATCATGCACAGCGCAGGCGTGAGCGTGAGGGCGACCAGCGCGGAAAATCCTGTCGAGACCGCGACCGTCACGGCGAACTGCTTGTAGAGCTGCCCGGTGACACCGGGAATGAAAGCCATGGGGATGAACACCGCGGCCAGGATGAGTGCGATTGCAACCACCGGCCCCTGCACTTCCTCCATGGCCTTGATGGTGGAATCCCGTACCCCGAGGCCGGTGCCCATGTTGTGCTCGACAGCCTCGACCACCACGATGGCGTCGTCCACCACGATACCGATCGCAAGCACCATTCCGAACAGCGACAAGGTGTTGATGGTGAAACCCAGATACTGGAAGGCGGCAAACGTCGCCACCAGCGAGACGGGAACAGCCAGCATCGGGATGAGCGTGGTGCGCCAGTTCTGGAGGAACAGGAAGACCACCACCAGCACCAGCGCCAGGGCCTCGAAGAACGTGTGCACCACTTCCTCGATTGAGGCCTTCACGAAATCGGAGCCGTCGTAAATGATTCGATAAGCGAGGTCTTCCGGGAACGAGCGCTCGAGGGTACCCAGCCGCTCCTTGAGCAGATTCGCCGTCTGCAGCGCGTTCGCACCCGGACTCAGCGCCACCGAAATCACCGAGGCGGGCTTGCCGTTCAAATCGGCAACATTGCCGTAGGAACGGGCGCCGAGTTCCACCCGTGCGATATCACGCAGGCGGATGAATGAACCGTCGGGGCGGGCGCCCACGATGACCTGTTCGAATTCCTCGACCTCGACGAGCCGCCCTTTCACGCGCAGAGAGTACTGGAAGCTCTGACCACGCATGGCCGGAGGCTGACCGACCTGTCCCGCGGGTACCTGCAGATTCTGCTCGCGGATTGCACTTGCCACGTCGGACGCAGTGATGCCGAGACGCGCCATGCGATCCGGTTTGAGCCAGATCCGCATGCCGAAGTCCGAGCCGTAGATCTTGACGTCGCCGACGCCCGTCACCCGCTTCAGCTCATCGACCAGATAGACGTACGCGTAATTGTTGAGGAACAGTGGATCGAACGTGGCCTTGGGAGAATAAAGCGCGAAATACAGCAACACGTCGGGTGACACCTTGCGCACGGTGATCCCGGCCTGGACGGCTTCCGATGGCAATTGCGCGGTGGCCTGGGAAACCCGGTTCTGCACCTCGACAGCGGCAAGGTCCGCGTCCCGTTCCAGATCGAAGGTTACGGTGATAAGGGTGCTGCCATCGTCGGCACTGAGGGCGTTGATGTAACGCATGCCGGTAGACCCGTTGATCTGCTGATCAATGGGCGCCGTGACGGACTCTTCGACCACATCCGAGCTCGCACCGAGGTACCAGGCGTTGACCTGCACCGTGGGCGGCGCGATATCCGGAAATTCACCGATGGGAAGCTGCGTGAGGGAGATACCCCCCACCAGCAGCAGGAAAAGCGAGATGACGACCGCAAAAACAGGTCTGTCGATGAAGAAGCGCGCCATGCTGATTCGCCCCGTCAGCGCGCGTCAGGCGCGGCTGGTGCTGCTTCGGGTTTCTCCGGCGCGAGGTAGTCATCCCAGGTCACCAGGGTGACCTCCACCTGGGTCCCGGGCGGTGCCTTCTGCAATCCCTCTATCACCACCCGGTCTCCTGTACTGAGCCCCTGGTTGATGACCCAGCGATTGCCCAGACGCACGCCCGGTTCGACGGGGCGCGTCAGGACCTTCTGGTCATCCCCGATTACGGTCACGAAGTAGCGGCCGAGAACTTCCTGCACGGCGCGGTCAGGCACCATCAGAGCAGCTTTCTGGTCACCCGCGTTGACCCGCACTCGCGCAAAGAGACCGGGTAGCAGGGCATGGTCAGGGTTGGGAAACTCGGCGCGCAGGGTGAACGTGCCGGTGGATGCATTGAGGGCCCGGTCGACGAATGTCACCCGCCCCTCGGCGGGATAAAGTGAACCGTCTGCCAGTATCAGACGCACCATTCGTGCAGGGTCGTCGGCGGCAAGATTCTGGATATCTAGGCGCTGCCCCAGCGCCAGCAGTTCACCTTCACTGATGGCGAAATTGACCCATGCGGGGTCATCGCGGGACACGGTGGCAAGCACTGTCTGGCCGGCAGCGACGAGGTCGCCTGGATACACCGTGGCGGCTCCCATGCGTCCGGTGACGGGGGAACGCACCTCAGCGTATTCCAGCCCCAGCCGTGTTTCAGCGAGGGCCGCTTTCTGCGCCAACACCTCAGCCTCGGCCTGGCTCGCGGCGGTCGCGGCATTGTCGTAGACCTGCTGACTGATTGCCTCGTCAGCCAGCAGCGGTGCGTAGCGCGCCACATCCTGGCGGGCGCGTGCCAGATTGGCCTCGGCTGAAGCCACCCGGGCGGCGGCGCTGGCCGCTTGTGCGCGGTATTCACGGGCATCGAGGGTGAAGAGCAGCTCGCCCTCCTTCACCAGCATTCCATCCGCCACATGCTGCTTGAGCAGAATGCCGCTGATGCGCGCACGCAGGTTGATCTCGCGCGAGCCGCGCACCTCGCCGACCTTTTCCGCAAAACGCGTGGCATCGGTGGGAGTGACCATCATGGCTTGCACCCGGACTGGACCGGGGTCCGGCATTTCGGGGGGTTTCTTCGAACAGCCGGAGACGACGAGAGATGCCGATACGAGCAGGACGAAATGCCGCAGGAGCATCATCGGTGAGCGTGGCTGCATGCAAGATTACCTTTTGTTCTGATCGACTGCGCACCCGACCGGGTCCCGGCGCCGGCCGGAGTGTAGCCCAGTTCGATCAGCCTTGCTTGGCGCTATGATTCACGGCCATGGACGCTACCCACGCAATCACCCTCGATGATGTCAGCAAGACCTTCGACTCAGGGCTGCAAGCCCTTGCCGGGGTGTCACTGCATGCGGCGCGCGGCGAATTCCTGACCTTGCTGGGGCCCTCCGGCTGCGGCAAAAGCTCGATCCTGAGACTGGTGGCAGGCCTCGATACGCCGAGCGCAGGGCGGGTTGCTTCGCCCGCGACACGCGCGCCGACGGAAGCTTCCACGGCGTACGTTTTTCAGGACCCTACCCTCATGCCGTGGGCAACCGTGTTCGACAATGTCGCCCTGCCCTTGCGGCTGGCGGGCGCGACACGGGAAGAAATGAGCGCCCGAATCCCGCCGGTTCTCGCCACGGTAGGGCTCTCGGACTTTGCCCGCAGCCATCCGGCACAACTCTCAGGCGGCATGCGGATGCGGGTCTCACTGGCGCGGGCGCTGGTGACACAGCCTCGGGTCCTGCTGATGGATGAACCTTTCGCGGCGCTGGACGAAATCACCCGTGCCCGTCTCAACCAGGATCTGCTGGCCTGGTGGGCTGCCCGCACGCTGACCGTGCTTTTCGTGACCCACAGCGTGTACGAGGCCGTCTTTCTCAGTCAGCGGGTGCTGGTGATGAGCGCGCGTCCGGGACGCATCGTGGAAGCGGTCGAAATCCCTGCGCCCTATCCTCGCACGGCCGCCTTTCGCACCTCGCTGGAGTTTCAGCAGGCCTGCGCGCGTCTCACAAGCGCTCTCGATCGGGCACAGGGGACACTGGCCACATGAACCGCCTGCTCCCTGCAGTTTCCCTGATCTTCCTGCTGCTGGTGTGGGAGGGGACGGTGCGGGGGCTTGAGATTCCACCCTATGTACTGCCCAGTCCTTCGCTGGTGCTGCACACGCTGTGGTCCAATTTCGGCTCACTCGCGGGGAGCTGGTGGTTCACGCTCAAGATAAGCTTCGGTGCGCTGGGGCTTGCCTGCCTGGGGGGTGTGGCGATCGCTTGTGTGTTTGCGCTGTCACGGCCTCTGGAAGCGGCTTTCCTGCCATTGGCCGTGATGCTGCAGGTCACGCCCCTGGTGGCTATCGCGCCGCTGATCCTCATCTATGTGGAAAGCACCACTGCAGCACTGCTGACCTGTGCATGGGTGATTGCCTTCTTCCCGATCCTCTCGAATACCCTGACCGGCCTGCGTGCTGTGGACCCCAACCTCGCGGATCTTTTCCGCCTCTATCGTGCCACGCGCTGGCAACGCCTGCGCCTGCTGTTGATCCCCGGGGCCCTGCCCTACTTTCTGGCGGGCTTGCGTATCTCCAGCGGACTCAGCCTGATTGGCGCCGTAACCGCCGAGATGGTTGCCGGCGTTGCCGGTCGCGAAACAGGACTCGCCTCGCGCATCCTCGAAGCCAGCTTCCGCTCGGAAACGCCGAAAATGTTCGCGGCCCTTTTACTGCTCGTGTTCACGGGTGTGCTGGTGTACTGGGGCTTCAATGCCCTGTCGCGGGCTGCGGTGACTCGCCTGCACGGCGCCAGACTGCGCGATGAGGCCTGAGGGCCGCTCGAACATCTGATTCCTGCTGGAATCTGCATATCTTCTGACCTTCTCTCCTGTCTTGCCGAGTAGGCTTGCGCGCTCATTGACTCTGGTGCGACCAGAAAGGAGCAAACACGTGGCCGATCTCACTCTCGATGGAAATGCCCAACCGGATACGCTGACCGGCGCAGAAGGTAACGACACGCTCCGCGGTTTCAATGGCGATGACACCCTCGTTGGCAATGGCGGTCACGACCTGCTCATCGGCGGCAACGGGAATGATCTGCTCGAGGGCGATACAGAGGGCAACGCAGATGTCGTAGGCAATGACCGGCTGTTCGGTGGCGCCGGTGATGACGTCATCAAGGGGGGGCGAGGCAATGACTTTCTCCAGGGCGGGGCGGGCAACGACACGCTGACGGGTGGTCAGGGCATCGACACGGTCTCTTTTGCAGAGAAGACCGAGGCCGTGGTGCTCACACTCAATGGCGGCAGCGAAGCCATTGTGGCCTTCGCGAATGGCGAAACAGACTCGATCAGAACTCTGGAAAACGTCATCGGTGGCGCAGCCGCGGACACCCTGATCGGTGACAGCACCGCCAATATTCTCGAAGGACGAGCGGGCGCTGACCGTCTGAATGGTGCATCGGGGGATGACAGTCTCGTGGGTGGGCTCGGGAATGACACGCTCAGCGGAGGCGCGGGCAACGACACCTTGAACGGCGGTGCCGGCATCGATACCGCCGACTATTCCGACAAGACCGAATCTGTAGTTGCCACTCTGGGTATCGGCGGTACAGGGATCGCGAACGTCGGTGCGAGCGAAACCGACAGCCTGACAGGCATCGAGAACCTGATCGGCGGTAGTGGCAACGACACGCTCACAGGCAACCTCAGTGCCAACAGCTTCACCGGGAATGAAGGCGATGACCGGCTGGTGGGTAAAGGCGGTGCTGACACGCTGGTGGGGAATGAGGGTGATGACTTCATTCTCGGTGGAGACGGCAACGATGTACTCGCAGGGGATACCGAAGGCAACAACAGCGTTGTAGGCAACGACCGCCTGTTCGGTGGCGCCGGGGATGATGACATCAAGGGTGGTCAGGGTGATGACCTGGTTCAGGGCGGGACCGGCAATGACATCCTGAGCGGTGGGCAGGGCGCTGCGGACACCGTGTCTTTCTCCGACAAGACTCAAGCCGTCATCGTTACTCTCAACGGTAACACTGAAGTCGTTCTGTCCTTCACCGGGGGAGAATCGGACCGCATCCGTGGTTTTGAAAACCTGCTGGGCGGAACCGCTGCCGACACCCTCACTGGCGACTCTGCGGCCAACCTGCTTCAGGGCAATGCCGGACGCGATACGTTGCTGGGGTTGGGAGGGGCCGACACGCTGGTCGGCGGACTGGGTTTCGACACACTGGAAGGGGGCGCAGACAACGACGTCCTCCTCGGCGGCGCCAACAACGACCTGCTCGATGGCGGGGATGGCGATGATGTGCTGAATGGTGGGACCGGAACGGATGATCTGACAGGTGGCACCGGCAATGACCGCTTCGTCTTCGACGTCGCACTGAACCCGGCTCAGGTCGATCTCATCCGGAACTTCGAGGGGCGCGACCTGAGCAGCAACGACCGGGACAAGATTGTGCTGGATGCGACCATCTTCACCGCACTTTTCGCCAACATCGGTGGCTCCCTGTCAGGCGGTGGCGGTGGCGGCGGAAAGTTCCAGAACACCTATGCCGGGACGGGCCAGGCCAACGCGGGCAAATACATTCTCTACAACTCCGGTAATGGCGGCCTTTACTACGATGCGGATGCAGAGGGCGCAGCGTCCAACCCCGAGCTGTTCGCCACGATCGTGGCAATCGATGGTTCCATCAACGGCACCTCCTTCGAAGTCATCGCCTGAAGCAACTCGCGCCTACCGCAGGCCCCGGGGCTGCGGTAGGCTGGCGGAGCTTTCCCCGGAGCCCGCCATGTTCATGCCAAGACTGCTTCTTTCCCTTGCTCTCCTCTGCGTGTTCGCGGGCCAATCCCTGGCTCTGGACAAGGTGACCTTCGCCACCGACTGGCGCGCGCAGGCGGCCCATGGCGGGTTCTATCAGGCGGTGGCGGACGGTACCTATGCCCGTCATGGCCTCGAGGTCAGCATCCTGCAGGGTGGGCCGCAGGTGAACACTGCCGCGCTGCTGCCGGCCGGCCGGGTGGATTTCCTGATGACAGGCAATCTGCTGCATGGCTTTGACGGCGTGAAGAATGGCCTCCCCAACGTAGTAGTGGCAGCCATCTTCCAGAAGGACCCCCAGGCTCTGTTCACGCATCCCGGACAAGGCTTTGAGGATTTCGCCAAACTCAAGGATGCCCCGGTCGCCTTCATCGCCAAGGCGGCCCAGTTCAGCTGGTGGCAATGGCTGAAGTCCGCACACGGTTTCAGCGACGAGCACCTCAAACCCTACAACTACAATCTCGGTCCCTTCCTGCGCAATCCCGCCGCCATCCAGCAGGGGTATGCCATCGCCGAGGCGATCTACATCAAGGACCAAGGCGGTTTTGAGCCCGTGGTGCATCTTCTGGCAGATCACGGTTACACCACGTACTCGACGCTCATCACCACCCGCCGGGATCTCGTGGAGGAGCAGGCCGACCTGGTGCAGCGTTTCGTCGATGCCTCGATTGAGGGCTGGGTCAGTTATCTCTACGGAGACCGCAGCCAGGCCAACGCGCTGATGCTGGCGGACAACCCGGACATGGCCGAGGCAGAGCTCGAGGCCGCAGTGGCCTTGATGAAGTCCATGGGCATCGTCGACTCTGGAGACACGCTGACCCAGGGGATTGGTGCCATGTCGGCGGTCCGAGTCGCGGATTTCCATGGGCGCATGGTCGAGGCCGGCCTCTACAAGGCGGGTGAGGTAGATCTGGCCAAAGTCGCGGACTATCGGTTCGTGAACAGAAAAGTGGGGCTGGAGCGCAAACGCAATCTGGTGGTGGATACACCCACTGCAACGCAGCAACCGCACTGACTTGGACCATCCAACTACCCGGCTGGACGCTGCCGCGGGGGGCGTAGTAGTCTCCCCCACCATGCGGTCCCGTATGTCCCTGGAACACGGCCTCCGCTCGGAAAACAACTGAATACGTACGGGAGAGATTCAATGGAAGTAGGCGCCTTTTACCTGCCCTCGGTCGGGACCAAGGAGGAGATCATCCAGGGTATGGCCGGCAAGCGGACCGACCTCTACCAGCGCATGCTGAAGGAGATCAGCGAGCACTGCGGCTACATGGATGACAACGGCTACTACGGTGCCGGCTTCACGGAGCATCACTTCCATATCGAGGGCGAGGAAGTCTCCACCAATCCGGTCATCCTGGACCTTTACTTCGGGATGCAGACCAAGAACATGAAGTTCGGCCAGCTCGGTAACGTGCTGCCGTCACAGAACCCCATCAACCTGGCGGAAAACATCGCGATGGTTTCGCAGATGTTGCAGGGCCGGGTGTTTGCCGGTTTCGCTCGTGGCTACCAGCCGCGCTGGGTGAACGTGCTGGGTCAGCAGGTCGGCTTGCAGGAGCCTGGTGAAGGCGCTGATTACGAAGAGCTGAAGCGTTCCCTGTTCGAAGAACATTTCGACATCATCAGCACCGCCTGGAAGAAGGATGTCTTCAGCTACGAAGGCAAGCACTGGAAGATCCCGGGCAAGCCCATCAAGTGGCTGGCGGCGGAAGTTGCGCGCAAATACGGCGCGGGCATCAACGACAACGACGAGATCACCGAGATCGGGATCGCGCCGCCTACCTACAACAAGCAGATCCCGGATCTGTTCATGCCCTTCGCAACCTCCGAGCGTTCGATTTCCTGGGGCATGGAACGTGGCATCGTCCCCGTGACCATCATGACTCACCCGGACGTGGTGAAAGGTCATTTCGAAGCCGGCATGAAGGCGGCCCAGAAGGCCGGGCGGGACGTCAAGTTCGGTCAGGGCATGGCCATGAGCCGCGAAATCATCGTGGCCGATACGGATGCGGAAGCCGAGGCGCTGGCGCGTGAAGCAGGTGCGTTCATCTGGAACAACTTCTTCGTGCCCTTCGGCTTCAACGCCGCGGTCGCAGGCCCGGGCGAAGGCCCCTTCGATCCGCCGGGCACCTTCGAGACGCTGGCCGAGCGTGGCCTCGTCATCTACGGCAGTCCCGATACCGTCAACCGCAAGCTGGAAGAACTGCTGAAGCGCCTGCCGGTGGATTACTTCTGGATGTTCGTCTACAACCACATGCCGCACAAAGCCTGGATGCGCAGCCTCGAACTGCTCACCACCAAGGTGTGGCCCAACTTCACGGACAAGATTGGCAAAAGCCGCGCCCCGGCCAAGCTGGTCGCCCACGCCTGACAACCCGCGGCGCTCGCGCCGCGGCCGTCAAGAACCCGGCGCAATCCGCCGGGTTTTTTTATGCTTCTGCGCCAAACTACCCGCAATCACGGTCGCGGTGTCGAGCACCCGGACATCCGGGTGGCGGCGTTTCAGTCGAGGACCGCGGGAGCCGTCAGGCTCTGCGGCGGAACCGGTGCCCAATTCAGGTTTTCGTTGATCTGCCAGCCATCGGCCATGAGCTTCTGCCGTAGATCGGGACTCACCCGTCCGGTCAGCCACACACTGCGCTCGCCTTGTTTCACGTCGTCATGATCAAGAAACTTTGACAGCCGGGGGCTCATGACCAGGTAGTCAACTGGCGCCACCACCACAAGTGCGCCATTGGCATCGTGCGCCATCAAGGTACCGCGCAGGAAAATTGTCTTGAGCGGGCCTTTCGCGAGGTGGTGACGCGCCAGCATCTCCACTGTGTTGACGACGAATTCCGCCTGCTCCTCGGAGGCTACGGTGGTTACAAGCTGTATGGCAGCGGGCCGTCCGTCGACGCCCTTCAATTGCTCAAGGGCTCGCACCAGACGCGTCTGCGTGGTGAGTGTCAACCAACGCTCTGCCAGCGTGGCGTCGACCTCCGCTTGCGTCACGCCCATGGCGAGCAGCGCTTCCTGATTTGCCACGCGCAGATCTCCGGGCGGCGTTTCCCACACCCAGGTGGAGCCGGTGCCCGCAGTGCCCACGATGAAGGTGGCCGGAAGAGCACTCTTGATTGCCGTGATGCCCAGATTGCCGGCAAACGCCGCACGAGACAGGGTGTCGAGCCGGTCCCGGAGCACTGTGTTGGTGGTATAGGGATCAGCCCCAGCCTGCAGGGCGATCATCCGCCTGATGTGGTCGTAGCCAAAGACATCGGCCGCCACTCGCGCCGTCATGCCGGCAGCGGCCGCGCTCACGCTGATCTCTGCTGCTTGTCCAGGATTGGAGGATGAACCCGGGAGCTTGGACCCCGGTCCGTCGACGGGCTCGGTGCCTTCGTTCTGTTTCTGCAGATCACTGAGCTGCGTCATTCCGGTCTTGGCCGCTCGGGTAGTGCGGACAAAGAACCGGCTCACGCCCGACGGAAGGCTACCCACGGTGTCGATGGGGGAGGCGACGATCCGCCCCAGATCCTTGGCCACTTCCTGCGCCGCATCCGCGAACCCCGCCTTGAAGGCCTCGGAGCCCGCCATGTCGTCCAGCCTGGCGATGGCAGAGATCTCGGCGATTCGGCGCTCCAACACACCGGGGCCCCGGGCATGAAATGGCCCGAAGTCAGACAGCAGCACAAAGTCGAGCAGGAATCCATCCGAGCCCACATCCTCCGCAAGCCGGAAATGCTCGCCTTCGAGTTTGTCCTTGGGCAGGAGCTCGCTCGCCTTGAAGGCGGGGAATTCGCCGGCGTTCGCAAGCCCGGCCACGAGCGGCAGGCACGCGAACAGGAGTCCGGGTTTGAGGTTTTGTCTGGCCATCGCCGTGTCCTGTTGGGGTGTGCTCGAATCCTACGTTTTTCATCAAACTGTAACAATCAAGCGCTTAAGATTTTCATCCTAAATGGGGCTGAGCGGCTCGTTCGATTGTCCGTCCTTGCCAGCGCGCTCATCGAACGCAGGAAAGGTGGCTGTGAAGAGGACCAGGCATGGGCGTCGCCTGTCGGCCTGAATATGACTGCCCAAGTGGAGGGAGCGGCAATCGTGGATTACGCAAATTCCAGACTTGCACAATTTTCCCCACAAGAACCGTGGAAAGAATCTCTGTACGCATGGCCACCCCGGAACCTCGGTGAGGCCATCAAGCCAGCGCGGCCTGCTTGAATGTGTGGAATTTCTTTCAAGAACTTAATTCCAAGATTACAAGATTTCACCCTAGAAATTTTATTGAAATAAGTTTTAACGCAATCAACTGGAGGTCTGGAAACATGTCCGAATACAAACCCAAACCACTCGCGCTGGCCATTGCCCTTGCTGTGACGCCTGCACTGTTGCCGGTGAGCAGTTTTGCTCTGCCGTCGGAAGGACTCTCCACCTACGGAGTGGATCTGGATGATGACAACGATGGCATAGTGGACGCCGCCGACAGGGACGATGACAACGATGGCATCAATGATCGCCTCGATCGCGATGACGACAATGACGGCATCGCAGATCGCGCCGACCGGGATGATGACAATGACGGTGTCTCTGACAGATTCGACCGGGAAGACAACGATGGTGACAACGACGGGATAAGCGATTCTGCTGACCCCGACGACGACAACGACGGCGTGACCGACAGCATCGACACCGACGACGACAATGATGGAATCGCCGATGACGATGACACCGATGACAGTGATGACGACAACGACGGCACGGACGATCAGTTGGATCAGGACGACGACAACGACGGCACTCCCAACATCAATGATATCGATGACAACGGCGACGACATCTCCGATATAAGCGAGATTGACGATACCCTGGACGATGACAGCGACACGGTGCGCGATGCGCTGGATCGGGACGACGACAACGACGGCCGGCCTGATCATCTGGATTTCGACGATGACAATGACGGAGTTCCGGATCGTTCTGACCGGGATGACGACAACGATGGCATCCTGGACGCCAACGATGACGACGACGACAACGACGGATTGCGTGACGCCTGCGATGTGCGGGGGGGCGATGACGACCAGGACGGTATCCCGGATTGTGACGACACCGATGATGACGGCGATGGCCTGGACGATGACGTTGACACGGATGATGACAACGACTCGGTTCCTGATTCGGACGACCTTGGCGATTTCGATGACGACGGTGATGGCCGAAGGGATTCCCGGGACACGGACGACGACAACGACGGCATAGCCGACAGCATCGACACCGACGAT
>JBDLQR010000422.1:0-3752 GCA_039800485.1 Pseudomonadota bacterium | reverse complement strand
CAGCCTCCGTCAGCCCCGCTTTGCGCGCTGCCGGTACATGAAACTCGATGCAGGGCACACAGTTGGCGGCCAGCGCGGCGCCAAGGGCGACCAGTTCACGTTCTCTCAAGGTCAGGATGTTCATGTCTTGCTCCTTCATAAGCTTGTGGAAGCCGACCGCGCAAAGGTCGGCGCAATCTGTGCACTTGCTTGGACGCAAGGAAGTGCCGGAAGGTTACAGGCTCTCGCGGGCAAGGGATGCCAGGCGGTGGATTTTCCACCAGAATGGCACGGGTTCACGCAAGCGAGATCACACGATGACGAGTTGTGAAGCGCAGACCGCCACGGATTCCAAGGCTTGGTGGGGGCTGGGAGCCGCCATCCTCGGCGAGATCGTTGGCGTGCTGGGATTGCGGTTCAGTGCGGGCTTCACGCTCTGGGCGCCTACCCTGGGCGCCCTGCTGGCTTTCACCTTCGCCCTGTTTCTGGTCAGTCGCGTGATGCGCGTCCTGCCAGTCAGCATTGCCTATCCAGTCTGGGCAGGGGGTGGCACCGCCGGTGTGGCACTGCTTGGCATGGGATTCCTGCAGGAGCCTGTGACGGCACTGCGTGTAGTCGCGATAGCCAGCGTGATCTTCGGAGTAGTGCTGATCAATCGCTCCGGGGAGAAACGCAGTGGGTGTTGAAAGCATGTCCCAAGTGGCGGAGCAGACACCATGACGGCTGAATGGCTGTTGGTGCTTGGAGCGATCGGCGCAGAAATCGCTGCCGCCCTGCTACTGCGGCGCAGTGACGGTTTTCGCCGGCCGCTCGTCTCACTGTGCGCCGTGCTTGCCTTCGCCTCGGCCTTCTATCTGGTGAGTCGTGCACTGGTCTCCCTGCCCATGAGTCTGGTGTACCCCATCTGGGCAGGCGGTGGCACGGCAGGTGTTGCCATCATCGGCATCCTGGTTTTGGCTGAGCGAAGCAACCCGGCCAAGCTCGCAGGAATAGCCCTGGTGGTCTCAGGCATCATCCTGCTCAATCTTGCACATACGGCGGCTTGAGAGCCGCACTCGCGAATGTCCGGACCGGAGCAACAGCAATGATTCATCACGGCAACTGTTTGTGCGGCACGGTCCGCTGGCGCTATGAGGGCGTTTTTGACGGCATGACCCACTGCCACTGCGGACTCTGCCGCAAGGCACATGGCACCGCCTATGCGACCTATGTGGTGGGTGCGAAAGAGGGCTTGCACTGGGAGTCTGGTGAGGATGCCATCACCCGTCGGGAGTCCTCACCGGGCTTCATCCGCTCCTTCTGCCGCCAGTGCGGTTCCGTGCTGCCCAATCCGCATTTCGAAGCCATCATGGCCGCACCTGCGGGAGGCTTTGAGGGTGAACTCGGGAAACTGCCCACCGCGCATATTTTCGCGCAGTGGAAAGCGCCCTGGTTCCCAATCACGGACAGGCTTCCCCAACACGCAAACTACCCCGGGCAGGCTGCGCCGGTGGTCTCGCGACAGGCACCGCCTGCGTCCACTGATGGCAAGCTGCGTGGCAGTTGCCTGTGCGGCGCGGTCAGTTTCGAAGTCAGTGAAGCTTTCCGAATCGTGCAGCATTGCCACTGCACGCGGTGTCGGCGCGGACGGGCTGCTGCCTTTGCCACCAATGGCTTTACCGGCCCCGAGGGTGTGCGTTTCACGCAAGGGCAGGAGATGCTTCAGGTCTACCGGCACCCGGAGGCGCGTTATTTTGCTCAGGTCTTCTGCGGAGCCTGCGGCAGCAAGATGCCGCGACATTGCCCGGAACGCCAGATTGCCATAGTGCCCCTCGGCGCGCTCGATGATGATCCCGGTCGTGCGGCGGAGCGCCATGTCTTTGCTGCCGACAGGGCGCCTTGGGATTTGATTACCGACGAACTTCCCTGCTATGCCGCGATGCCGGCCTGAAACTGGCGGCGGCGCGATTCAGCAGAGAGGTGGAGAATTGGTGACAGTTACCCTATTTCCCGTAATCGAGTAACTGTCACCAAACACCGTCACCAGTTGACGGGAAATAGGGTAACTGTCACCAATTTCCTAATAGGGTAACTGTCACCAAATTCGGGGTTAGAACGTGGCAGCTACTTCCTGCGCGCGGGCGGTAGCTTCGGCGCTTGCCTTGGCGGTGGCTTCAGGGCCGTACAGCGTGCCTGCGACCGTGATTCGCGTGACGTCCGTGATCCCTATGAATCCCAGCCAGCCTTCAAACGGTGGCCTCAGCAGGTCATAGCCTTCGGCACCGCTGCCGGCTTCGTATACCCCGCCACTGGAATACACCACTGCGGCCTTGCCCTTGACGAGACCGCTGTAAGCGCCGCTTGCCGGGTCAAAACTCCATGCCAGACCAGGCTGCGTGATCACATCGATGTAGTGTTTCAGCATGTAGGGCATGCCGAAATTCCACATCGGCATGCTGAACAGATACTTGTCCGCCGAATTGAAGCGCTGGAACAGTCGCTCCACTTCTGCCCAGGCAGCGCGCTCGGCCACGCTGGGGTTTTCCCCATGCATGATGGCGTACTTGGCGTTCAGCATATCGCCATCGAAGCGCGGCAACGGCTCCTTCCACAGATCCAGGCGATCTATCCGGTCTCCGGGATGGGCTTTCTGGTAGGCCGCCAGGAACTCCTCCGCAACCTTGGTTGAATGTGAGCGCTGCTTGCGCGGAGAGGCTTCGACATACAGCAGGGTGGACATCACTGGGCTCCTTGATTTTCTTGTTCACCGCGGAACGCCCGGGTGATGGCGTCGATTATGGTGAGGGGGGGCCTGTTGCGGCAAGCGCGCGCCCCGCTGCCGGCTCTCAGGCAAGCGACCTTCTCACCGCCTCGCCGGCCGACACCGGTAGGCCGGGTGGTTGGCGGGCAGCCGTGGCTGGCCAGCCCCGAAGAAATGCTCGCGGAGAGTGCTGCTTTCATACTGGCTGCGCACCCGGCCCCGGCGTTGCAGTTCGGGCACCACCAGCTCCACAAAATCGCGAAAGCCCGAGGGCTGGGTAATCGGCACGAGGTTGAAGCCGTCGATGTCACCTTCCTCCAGCCAGGTCTCCAGCGCATCCGCCACGGTCTGCGGGCTGCCGATGATCTTCGGCATGATGCTGCCCACGGACATGTACTCGCCGATATCGCGGACTGTCCAGGCACGATCAGGATCTGCGGCCTTGAAGTAGCCAAGCACGCCCCGGATGGCATTGGATTCGAACTGTTCCAGCGGCTTCTCGGTCGAAATCTGCGAGATATCCACCCCCGCCCAGCCACTCAGCAGGGCCAGAGAACCTTCCGGGCTGGAATAGCGCTGGCAGGTCTCGAACTTGAGCTTCGCTTCCGCATCGGTGGGGGCCACCACGACAGTCACACCCTGGCAGATCCTCACATCTTCCGGTCTCCGTCCGGCTTCCACGGCTGCCGCGCGCAGGCTTGCCGCACTCTTCGCGCAGCTCTGCAAGGTTGGATGTACGCTGAAGATGGCTTCGGCGTGCTGACCGGCGAAGCGTGTGCCCCGTCCGGATTGTCCAGCCTGGAAGATCATCGGCGTACGCTGGGGCGAGGGTTCGCACATATGCGGTCCGGGCACCTGGAACCACGTGCCGCGGTGCTGGATGTCATGCACCTTGGCAGGATCGGTAAAGATGTCGCCTGCATGATCACGGCGCACGGCGTCTTCCTCCCAGGAGTGCTCCCACAGCTTGTAGACCACTTCCATGTATTCGTCCGCGCGGTCATAGCGCGTGTCGTGATCAAGTTCTTCCTCG
>JBDLQR010000421.1:0-4818 GCA_039800485.1 Pseudomonadota bacterium | reverse complement strand
ATGGGAAAGAACACGCTCTCCGCAATCTCGGACGGAATGCCGGGACCGTCATCGATGATCTCGGTCTTGATCACCAGACGATGCAGCTCCGTCCCTATCGTGTACTGTCGCTGCACCCGGGTGCGCAACGTGATGTTGCCGCCGTGCCCGTTCAAGGCTTGCACCGCATTGCGCAGCAGGTTCAGGTAAGCCTGCACCAACAAGTCGCGGTCAGCCATGAGAGGCGGCAGGCTTGGATCGTAATCGCGCTTGATCCGTACCTTCGGCGACGCCTCTATTTCCACCACCTGGCGCACGTGCTCCAGGATTTCGTGGATGTTGCACAAGGTGGGCTGCAGCTGCGTACGCGGGCCGAGCATGCGGTCCACGAGTTTGCGCAGCCGGTCCACCTCGCCAATGATGATCTGCGTGTACTCGCGCTGTCTGGGGTCAGGGAGTTCCCGCTCGAGCAGTTGTGCTGCGCCCCTTATGCCACCCAGCGGATTCTTGACCTCGTGCGCCAACCCGCGCATCAAGGCGGTGCTGATCTGGCTTTGCAGCTGCCGATTCTCCTCGGCCTGAATGCGCTGCTGACGCTCATTGCTGCTCAGTTCGAGAACGACACCCGCCGGCGAGGCCCCTCCCCCCTGCCACCACGCAGAAAACATGCAATCCACCTGGACCACTTCCTGGCTCCAGCGCAACAGCATGATGTCGCGCTCGGTGAAAGAGCGACCATCCTGCAGAATCTTTGCGGCTTCCTCGCGTATCCCCTCATGCCACGGAAACAGGCGTTCCAGCGGCATGCCCTTGAGCTGGGTGGCACTGGTCGCGATCAAGGCCTCGGCAGCGAGGTTCGCACCGCGCACCTTCAACGCGTCGTCCAGTACCACTACAGCAGTCGCGAGCTGATTGAGCAGACTCTCCGCGTCCTGGGCCCTGATCATGGGGCGTATCTGCTCCCGGCTTGCCATGTTTCGATCGGCACGGTGCGTGGGGCACACCGGCGCTTCTGCCTCCGCTTGAACACTTGCTGATTCAAGATGCAGGATCCAGACCAGATTCCTGATCGCGCTTCCAATCGTCCTCGCACATCATCGCCCTGCCTTCCCTGTCGTTGTTCTGCTTTCCCTGTCCCGCAAATGACAAGCCCCCGTCTCCGGGGGCTTGTCCTTCCTCATGACCTGAGGTCGCGATCAACAGCTGTAATACATGTCGAACTCGATCGGGTGCGGTGTCATGCGGAAACGCGTGACATCGGCCATCTTGAGTTCGATGTAGGCATCGATCATGTCATCGGTGAACACGCCACCAGCCTTGAGGAACTCGCGATCGCGGTCCAGATAGTCCAGCGCCATATCCAGCGAATGGCAGACAGTCGGGATGTGCTTGGCTTCCTCCGGCTCCAGATCATAGAGGTCCTTGTCCATCGCAGGACCCGGATCGATCTTGTTCTTGATGCCATCAAGACCCGCCATCATCATCGCGGCGAAGGCAAGGTAGGGGTTGGAAGCCGCATCCGGGAAGCGGACCTCGATACGACGGCCGCGCGGGTTGGAGACCCACGGAATGCGGATTGAAGCCGAGCGGTTGCGGGCAGAGTAAGCCAGCATGATGGGCGCTTCGAAACCTGGCACCAGGCGCTTGTAGCTGTTGGTGGAGGAGTTCGTGAACGCGTTGATGGCGCGGGCATGCTTGATGATGCCGCCGATGTAGTAGAGCGCGGTGTCAGACAGCCCACCATAGCGATCACCCGCGAACAGGTTCTGACCGCCCTTGGCGATGGACTGGTGCACATGCATGCCGCTGCCGTTGTCACCGACGAGAGGCTTCGGCATGAACGTGACCGTCTTGCCGTAGTTGTGGGCCACGTTGTGGATCACATACTTCATCATCTGGGTCGAGTCCGCCCGCTTCACCAGCGTGTCGAACCGGGTCCCGATTTCGCACTGTCCGGCAGTTGCCACCTCATGGTGGTGCACCTCGACCGGAATGCCCATCTGTTCCAGCACGGTACACATTTCGGAGCGCAAGTCCTGGAAGGAGTCGACCGGGGGCACGGGGAAGTAACCACCCTTGATGCCCGGACGGTGTCCCGGATTGCCGCCTTCCATATTCTTCTTGGAGGCCCAGAAGCCCTCTACGGAGTCAATTTCGTAGAACCCGCCGCGCATTTCCTGGGACCAGCGCACGTCGTCGAAAATGAAGAATTCGGGTTCAGGGCCGAAGAAGGCGGTGTCACCCACGCCGGAGGCCTTGAGATAGTCCTCGGCCCGCTTGGCGATGGAGCGTGGATCGCGCTCATAGCCCTGGCCGGTGGCAGGTTCGACGATGTCGCAGCGGATGATCAGGGTCTTCTCTTCGAAGAAGGGGTCCATCACTGCCGTGGAGGCGTCGGGCAGGAGAATCATGTCCGACTCGTGAATGCCCTTCCATCCGGAGATGGACGAGCCATCGAACATCTTCCCGTCCTCGAACATGTCAGCGTCCACCTGGTGGTGCGGAATGGTGACATGCTGGTCCTTGCCCTTGGTGTCGGTGAAGCGGAGGTCGACATACCGGACCTCTTCGTCTTTGATGAGCTTCAACACGTTTTCGACTGACATTTGCTAACTCCTGGATCGCCTCTTGTTTAATCGGAATTCTGATGGGTGGCCCGTACACCGGAGACCCGACCCGGTACGCACAAGGTCGGTCTGCCCCGCGAGCGGTGTGGCCCGGGGGGGCTGCAGCGACTCGGCTTTGCCGAATCCCGGAGGACCCCGCCATCCCGTGGGCAGAAATCACTGAGCACGATACATGCCAGCGCTATCCTCTTGATCCGGGGCCTTGATCCCGGGCTGCACCCGCAGGGCGCGGCATTATATGCCCCAAAATCGAGCGATTTTGAATTCACTCGCACAAACATGAAGCATTCTGCTTGCTGGCGCTTCAGAAGGGTGCGGGCGCAGGGGCCTGGCCCCGGACAGTTTCAGGGCAGTGGTCGTTCCATGCCGAACAGGTCGGCCATGCGCTCCCGGGGGCGAATCTCGTGGATGGAGTCGCCATCCACCAGGACTTCCGGGGGGCGGGGGCGGGTGTTGTAGTTGGATGCCATCACGAAACCGTAAGCACCGGCATTCATCAGCGCCAGCCGGGCCCCCGGTGAGAGGGTCAACGCCCGTTCATGCGCAAGGAAATCAGCGCTCTCGCAGACCGGACCCACCAGATCATAGGTCGCCGCCACCGCTGACTCGCCAGGCGCCTCCAACAGTTCAACCCCATGCCAACCCGCGTAAAGCGCGGGCCGGATCAGTTCGGTCATGGCCGCATCACAGATGGCGAAGTGCCGCGTGGGTGTCTGCTTGAGGTATTCCACCTCGGTCAGCAACACCCCGGCATCGCCGACGACGGAGCGGCCGGGCTCGATATGGATCTCGTAGCGATCAGGAATCGTCGACAGCATCTGCACGTAGTCTGCATGAGTCGGGGGTTGCTCGTCCTTGTAGCGGATTCCGAGACCTCCCCCCAGGTCCAGATGTTCCAGTGCAATACCCATGGCCTCGATCTCGGACGCGAGCGCCAGCACTCTTGCCACCGAATCGGCAATGGGTGAGAGGTCGGTGAGTTGTGAGCCGATGTGACAGGCGATGCCCTTGACCCGGATGAACGGCAGGGCAGCCGCCTCGCGATAAAGCGCGGGTGCCTCGCGCATGGGAATACCGAACTTGTTCCGCTCGAGGCCCGTGGAAATGTAGGGATGGGTGCCCGGATCCACATCCGGATTGATGCGGAAAGCCACCGGGGCTTCGATCCCGAGCTCTGCGGCGATTCCGGCAAGACGAGTCAGCTCGGAGGCGGACTCGACATTGATGCAGCCCACGCCAGCCAGCAGCGCGTCCCGCAGCTCGTTGCGCGATTTGCCCACGCCGGAGAACACGAGATCTGCCCCGGTCGCGCCGGCCGCCAGCACGCGGGCCAGTTCGCCACCGGAGACGATGTCGAAGCCTGATCCGAGTCGCTTGAGCAGATTGAGCAGGGCAAGGTTGCCGTTGGCCTTCACCGCGTAGTGGATGCGATGAGCACGGGTGCCGAAAGCCGTGTCGTAGGCCTTCCAGTTGGCCTCCAACCGCGCACGCGAGTAGACATAGCAGGGGGTGCCGAACTGGTCCGCGATATCCGACAAAGGGACATCCTCGACCATCAAGCGGCCGTGTGCGCGATGGAATGCCATGGTTCTGTTCTCTTCGGCTCAGCGCCGTTCGGGTTGCAGCCTGTCCGGCGTGCCGGGCAGGTACAGATCACCTTTCTGACCACAGGCGGCAAGACCGCCTCCCATGGCGAGTGCCAGAACCAGGAGCAGAATCAGAACAGGTTTGTCGGTAGCCATGGGTAAGGCGCCAGATGAAAAGCCTTGCAGCGGAAAATGGATGGCGGGATATCCCGCTCGCGAAACTGGAGCACGCCACTGCACCTGAGGGTGCGGGTCGCCAGCTGGAAGACTAGCGCAAACCACTCGTGATTGTCGCTGGAGGGGCCGGCCCTCTGCTTGCATTCGCCGCGGCAATCGGTCAAAAATCGGGCGGTCATCCACCCCCCGGAGCTTTCCGCAGCCCATGAGCAGCCAGCACATCGTCTATGTCACAGACGCCTCGTTTGAAGCCGACGTCCTCAAATCCGACAAGCCCGTGCTGGTGGACTACTGGGCCGAATGGTGCGGACCCTGCCGGATGATCGCCCCGATCCTGGATGAGGTGTCCAACGAATATCAGGCGCGTCTGACCATCGCGAAACTCGATGTGGACAGCAACCAGGCCACTTCGACCAAATACGGCATCCGTGGCGTGCCCACGCTCATGC